>JAFUBV010000093.1 GCA_017460025.1 Methanobrevibacter sp.
GTATTCAGTAGATTCAGTTAAAGAGATTCAGGATTTAAATCCATTCATTGTTGTTGGTTGTGGTGGTGGTGGAGAAAAATTCTCCAATCTTGAAGGTATTGAGACAGTTGGTTTCATTGATGATGATGAAAGAAAACAGGGTAAGCAGTTTTGCGGTCATATTATTGCAGACAGTTTGGAGAAATGTCTGATTGACAGTGATGCAAAGTCCCTTGTTATAATGTTGCCAATTGGTGCTGAAGGAACTGCTTTAAAATATGCAGTTCAGGCTATTGATGCAGGATTAAATGTTGTCACTTCATTTAGATCATTATCTGTTGAAGATAATCCTTCATTAGCTAAATTTGCTGAAGCAAAAAATGTTGTAATTAAAGAAATCAGTCCTAGATTAGATGTTGTTGAAAAATTTGCAGGAATTGCACCTGAAAAATCCTGCGAAGTATTGCCTAAAATTTCCTACACTCCAAAAGCTCCAGTTATTTTTGTTGGAGGTACTTCCCAGGAGTGCGGTAAAAGAACAACTTCTAAAAAATTAGGAATCGCTGCTATGGAACGTGGCTTAACTCCGGCTATCATATCTACTGATGAAATGGGTCTTGAAGAACCTACAGATTTTAATTTCAGAGCAGGCAGTTTATCTGCAATGGATGTTCCTGCAGCTATTTTGGCAGCAATAAAATATGTTGAGGCTGAAAAAAATCCAGATATTATATTTATCGAAGGTCAATCCAGTTTAACTGAAAAAGGAAATCCTCATCCAAGAGGTTTATCAGCAGCTATCTTAATTGGAGCTGCTCCTGATGCAGTTATTGTGGGACACAGACCAAACCATCCTTACAGAGAACCAAGAGGCATTGAAGAAGAAATTAAAGCTATTGAAGCTATTGAACCAACCAAAGTTGTTGGATTATCCATTAACTTAAAAAATGCTGGATTAGATACTGATGTTGAATACTTTGAATCTAAATATGATTTGCCTGTAGAGGATGTTTACACTAATGGTGCTTCAAAATTATTAGATGCTATATTCGATTATTTAGAGGAGTAAATAACATGAATTTAATAGATACTATTAAAAAAAGTTTAGGTTTTGAAATCGATGAAATATCTTCATCCAGACCAAGAAGTGGGGTAACTAATCAAAATCCTGGTCCTGCTAGTCCTCGTCCAAGACAAAATCCTAGTTTTGGTGGCAATCCTAGTCCTAGACCAAAATTTGATGATATTGAACCTATTATTCCTGAACAGTCCTTTTATGAAATTGTTTTGATCAGGCCTAAAACCATTGATGATATTAATTATGTGGTGGATCAGGTTCTTGAAGAGAAAAATCCGGTTATTTTAGATTTGTCTTTTCTTGAAAATGAAAGTCCTGCTAATTTTAAACTTGCTGGAGAAAAAATTAAACAAATGAGAACTCAAGCGGGTGCTCAAGCTTTATTGCTTTCACGCACAAGTGAAAAAAATCTGATTATTCTTTCTCCTAAGAAAGTTAAATTACTAAATAAAAGTTAATTGGATAATGCTATAGCATTATTCTTAATCTTATTTTTTCAAATTTTAGGTACACCTAAAAAAATAGAAACATTTATATACTACTTTTAACTACATTATAATTAGTGATGTAAAGTTTAGGTAAACCTAAAAAACACATTGCTTTTACATTATTAGTCAATAATAATACAATCTCCAAATTAAATTTGTTGAATTAGTTTTCTCACAATTTTCTAATTCAATACATGGAAAATTATCTGCCAAATTTTCCAAAAAAGCAAAAGGTGTTTAAAAAGCTATTAAACACCATTATTATCTCTTTTTATAAATTAAAGAATTTTTTCAGTATTTTTAATATTTTTGTGTGATAATTTCCTGACTCAATAATGGGCTATCGTTAGGATTGGTATTTTCGAAATACATAAGCGAGAATTGATCCTGCAAAATTCTGCCAGACTGAATAAATCGCTCACGGAACAGTTGACTGGGATAAGTTCGGAAAATGGGTTTTTGCAAGGCTTGTTGACAAACCGGAATTTTGAAATGCAATTTCTATGGCTACTGTAATAATCTGTTTTTTGTCCATTCCTGCAAGGTGGCCAATTATAAATCCAATTAACATTGCTAGGATATATTGCAGGATAATAACAATTAGTATTATAGTGGATGAAGTTAATATTGCCTGTTTATTGGCTCCAATCACTCCCGCAACTATTAAACAAATTACAATTGATGAAATGGTAGGCAAATAATCTTTTAATTTTTCACAAAAATTAGGGAATTTGTAGTTCAGGACTAAACCTAAAATAATCGGAACAATCACTATTTCAACAATTGATATGAACAATCCGACAGGATTGAAATGAATTTGGTCTCCGATTAATAGTAATGTGATTATTGGAGTTAATATGGGTGAAATTACAGTAGAAACTGCAGTCAAAGAAACTGATAATGCCACATCTCCATTTGCAAGAAAAGTAATGACATCAGATGCTGTTCCTCCAGGCACAGTTCCAACAAGAATTAGTCCAACAGTCAAAGCAGTATCAAGAGAAAATGCGCTTGCAAGGGTAAATGCCAAAAGAGGCATTAGTATATATTGTGCTGAAATTCCAACTGCAATTTCTTTAGGATTTCTGAATACATTAAGGAAGTCGTCCAATTTCAGTGTGGTTCCCATTGTAAAAAGAACAATGCTTAAAAGTAAATTGATAATGTTTATGCCATTATATTCACTTAAAACCCATTTGAATGAATTTGGATAAACTAGAGAAATAGCTACTGCAATTAATATCACTATAAAAAAATATTTTTCGATAAATTCTAAAATCCTTTTCATATTTTAATTTTGATTTTGAAAATAAAAAAAATAAATAATAGCTTAATTAAGCTTTTATAAAGTCACCTATGACGTTTTTATCATTGGATGCAACCATA
>JAFUBV010000094.1 GCA_017460025.1 Methanobrevibacter sp.
AATAACTAAAAAATCTATTGACAAAACAATCCCTGATAAAAGCCACTCTTACGTAGTTAAAATTGAACCGGTAATTCCAGACATCTATGAACTGCTCAAATCAATCTAAACACAAAAAATTATACTCAAATCCAAAAATATCAGATGATAATTGGCTTAAACGAAATAACTGAATAAATATAAGTAATCGAAGTAAATGCAAAAATGGAAGTGAATGATGTTGTTGAATGCATCATTCCTCCAAATCATCTATCGGAAATCATCTGCAAAAAAGCAATAATAACAATTATAATCGGAGAAGGCATTGCTATTTGTAATGGCATTGAAGAAAAATTAAAACATTGGGTATGTCATGTTTGTCCAAAAGGTTCTACACACCCCTAATAAACAATGGAAATGAAATTTGATATTTACCCTAGTTCCAAAATAGAACAGTCATAACCAATCTTTCAAATTTTTTGAAGTCATATTAACATTAAGAGGCGTTAGACTAGGTCTTTTTTCAACAAATAATGCATAACCGTCACTTGTATCCTCATATTCACTAACCAAATCAGAAGCAATCATAACCAAATCGTCACTTTCCTGATTTTCCTTTAAATGATAGTTAAAAATTTCTGATTTTGCACTGTCCGTATTGTCAATTACCTTTTTGTCAAGCATTTTATGGGACAGTTCAGTAATCTTAACCTCTTCAGATTCATAATTAGAAGGCACATTCAAATTAAAGAGATCAACGCCTTGAGGAAATCCTTCATTTTTTATTTTTAAAACCAAATCATGCAAGACCTTTTTTGTTAAGGTGAAATCATAATCAACATACCATTCACCGTTTTCATCCTGCTTATATGCACTTTTCGGATCGATGAACAGGGAAACGGCTATTGCAGGAATTCCCATGCTGACCGCTTCAAGAGCAGCACAAACCGTACCGGATGATGTTATATCACAGCTTATATTAACTCCCTGATTTATCCCAGAAATCACCAAATCCGGCTTTTCATCCATAACATAATCCGTTCCAACAATAACAGCATCAGCAGGACTTCCGGAAACGGAATAAGCCAAAGTTCCATCCTCAAGTTCACAGGAAGTTAACTTTAAATGTTTGAATAAGGATAAACGGCGACCAACACTACTGTTGTTTTCATCCGGAGCTACAACAACCACATTAGCTATATCCTCAACAGCCTGCTTTGCAGCCAATATGCCAGGTGCAAATACTCCATCGTCATTTGATATTAAAATATTCATAGAACCAAAACCTCAAAAAGTTATTATTAATAGTATATGATTAATATTATAAAAGATTTTTAAAGTAAAAAAATAAGAACTATATTATTAATAGATAATTTTCTTAAAATCAATTAAGTGAATGTTATGTGGGAAAAAATTGAAATTTATCAAAAATATTGTCTTGGAAACCAATTTTATCATAATCATCTAGAGTTTGATTTTATCAATAAAAATGCCAAATTAATTAGCGAAGAGATTATTCCAGGGTTTATAAAATCTAAAAAATTATTTAATAATTTTGAAAATAAAGAAATAGCTAAATCATTGATTAAATCTCATTTAATTGATGAAAAGAAATTAGATGATGATGACATCCTCTCAATTAAATGTGATTTTAAACGATTTTTTGATAATTATAAAGAAATTGATATGGATTATTATCAGGGAATAGGTACTATTTTCCATTTTATCATTAAAACTATTTCAAATGATGAAATTAAAGAATACTATATAATTAATGATTTTGATTATTATTTTGAAGATTTAGCAGATGAAATAAAATACATATTTAATATAGATTTGTTTAACTATGATTTGACTGAAAAGTTGATTTCACCATATAAATATAATATATATCATGATGGAGTATTTTATAAAAAGACTGGTGAAAAATTATCTTTAAAAAAAATTAATTTCAGTGTTTCATCACAATCAGGAAGTTCTAATATTATTTTAAATTCAAATGATGAAAATTTTGAATATATAT
>JAFUBV010000095.1 GCA_017460025.1 Methanobrevibacter sp.
AAAGAGATATTTCATCCAACCATGACCAGAAAAAAGCTATTCTTTCAAAACAGAATGAAGGACTTTTTATTGTAGCTGGACCAGGTTCTGGAAAAACAACCGTTATTGTGCTTAAGATATTAAAATACATTTTTGTTGATGACATCAAGCCGAATGAAATACTGGCAACAACTTTTACAAAAAAGGCTGCAGATGAGCTGTATTCACGTATACTCGGCTGGGGAGATGAAATAAAAAATTATCTTGTGGACAATGCCGGAGATGACTTTGACCTGCTTATGGCAATAAACAGGATCGACTTCAACCGGATTACCTTCGGAACGAGTGACAGTATAGCCCAGGAGCTTCTTCGTGTTCACAAGGAACCTGGAACAAACCAGGAAGAGGTTATCGAATCATTTGTTGCCAAATTCGCTATGGTTAAAATACTTTTAAAGGATAACCGTTATCTGAATCCTAATCTTGAAGGATATCTTAAAAGCTTCACCAAAAAGGAAAAGCTGAAGGAAGCTTCCCAAATGAGCGAACTTCTTCTTGAAATGAAAAACAGAATGTATTACGACCAGATTGATATGGATGAATTCTACAGCAATGTCGGTGAAGGAAGCGGAGCTGAAATAGCTTTAGACTGCATCAGAGAATATGAAAAGGAACTGAGAAGCAGAAACATCATTGACTTTACAATGCTTGAGTCAAAATTTTTGGATTCACTTAGAAACAATAAGCTTGACATCTTTCTGGACGATTTGAAAATCATTTTAATCGATGAATATCAGGACACAAACTTAATTCAGGAAGAAATCTATTTCACAATGGCCCAATCAGCTGTTGCAAATGGAGGAAACATTACTGTAGTGGGAGATGATGACCAGTCACTTTACCGTTTCAGAGGAGCTACAGTTGATCTGTTTACAAATTTCAAAGCAAGAGTCAAGGAAAAGCTTGGCATTGATGTTGAAGAGATTAACTTAAGGACAAACTACCGTTCAAGCAGGAATATAATAAATCACTGCAACAGATTCGTTGAACTTGACAGTGAATATCAGAATGCGAGAGTTGAAGACAAGCCTAAAATCATTGCACCTGAACTTGAAAACTACAACATGCCAATTTTAGGACTGTTCAGAAATAACCTGGAAATGCTGTCCAAGGATTTGGCAAAGCTTGTAAGCGAACTGATTAATGACGGTGAAACAACATTAAAGGTCAACAGGGTTATCGATGATGAGTATTTCACAAAATTGGAAAAGTGCCAAACTCCACGAGACCTTGTAGCTTTAAGAAAAGAGAGTGCTAATAAAGCTCGTGGAAAGGAACACATCACAATCAAGCTGGATGAGGAAGAAGGTTCGGCATCCGATATAGCTCTTTTAACATATTCTCCAAAGGAAATGAACCACGGAACACATACATTAAACGGACATCTTAGACGCCAGCTTCAAAAAATAAGAAAACCTATAGAAGTCTTCAATCCCCGTGGACGTGACTTGCAGGAGATTAAGGAAGTGGCAATATTTTGTGGTCTGATGCTTGAATGCATAGATCCCGAATCCAAGGTGCAGGATTCAGACAAACAGCTTCCTAACCTTGGAAGAAAAAATATGCAACGCTGGAGATATGAAGCTCGCGAATATCTCAAATTAAATCCGGAACCTCATGAGCCATTCGACCTAAACACCTTTGTCATCGACTGGCAGAGAAGAAATCCAAGAGGTTATGACACATGGCCTAATCGGGCAAACCTGATGGAACTTGCATACAAGCTGGTTACCTGGCTCGATTTCCTGCAGGAGGATGCTGAAGGTGTGGTATATCTTGAAGCCATTACGCAATCAATTACCCAGACTGGATTTTTCAATAAATATTCAGCGAATATTGTGTTTACATCACCTGAAGAAGAAAAAGCATCAATTCTTGAAGCAATCTGGAACATTTTCCTGCCGATAGCAACAGGAGACGTTACCATAGAGGAATCACTTCTTGAGACATTGCCTACAAACAGACTTAACATCATGTCAATACACCAGTCAAAAGGTCTGGAGTTTCCACTGGTAATAGTTGACGTCGGTTCCAAATTCAAGAAAAATGACATAAGAACTCAAAATTTGAGATTTCCTAAAAAGGAACCTGAATACACGGTTATGGAAGAAAGCATTCGTAAATATAGTGAACTTGGTGAAGGAGACAGAAGCGAAAAGGACAAATCCTTTGATGATTTGACAAGACTTTATTTCGTTGCATTTTCAAGAGCAGAACATATATTAATTTTAGTCGGACTTAACCCTGCCATTGACGGCTATTCACTTAAGCAAAAGCACAAGTCAATTCCTAATGTTGCTTTAGGATGGAGCAGAGACGAACATCAGAAAGGATTTAGAGAGATTTATTTAGTATGAAGGTGATTAAATGAGATTATCCTCAAAATCAAAACCATATATGATACCAGAATACAGCCTAACAGGAGACTTATTGTCATATCTTACCTGCGGATTGCAATACAGATATCAGAATAAGGGAACTCTTCCGCCATCAATGCCTATACAGCTATGGTTTGGAGAGTTCATTCATGGTGTAATGGAAGAGGCATTTCTTAAATGGGAAAATGATAAAACTGCATTTCCATGGGATTGGAAAAAAGACATAAGGCCTATTGAAGACATTATTGACACAAGACTTCAGGTCCGAGGACTTTATCCTCCAGCCAATCACTTCTTTTCCATCAATCACCCAGACATTGAAATAGAAATCGAAGACCTGAATGAATATGACCATAAAAAACTTGCCAGTGCAAGAGCCGAAAAGGCAATCAACATTTGGGGAGCAGACTTATTCCCATTGATGGAATCTGCAGAAGTGCTTATTAAAGGATTAAGGGATATGCCTTATACAAAAAATGACAAGCGCTCAAAATATTACGGCATCAATGGGGTCATTGACGTGTTGAGCCTGGTAAACATTAATGAGAACAATAAAATCGTCAAATACCTTAAGGAAAATGAAGAATTCAATAAGTTAGTTGAAAAATATGATGAGGATGAATATGAAATCATCATCGACTATAAAGGAATGAAAAGGCCTCCTCAGGACGTCATAAACAGCAATAATGAAAATTGGGATTATCATGAAAGACAGATTTTAACCTATTCATGGCTCAGGCAAAAGCAGGAAGGCAAAAAGCCTATTGCAGGAATAATTTTTTACTTAAATGAACTTGTTCCTTCAATTGAAGAGTTGAA
>JAFUBV010000096.1 GCA_017460025.1 Methanobrevibacter sp.
AGTCATCAAAAAGATAAAAGCTGTGATTTCCGATTATTCCTCTGGCTATAGATAACCTTTGTTTTTGTCCTCCTGAGAAATTTGACGCTTCCTGTGAGACTTTATCATATATCGAATCAACGAAATCCACTTGAGCTAACTTTAGAGCATTCTCAATTTCACTGTCGCTTGCATTATCCTTGCCGGTTAGCATGTTTGATTTGACTGTTCCCTGAAATAGAATTGCTTTTTGCGGTGTAAAGCTGATTTTATCTCGCAGTGCTTTAAGAGTATAATCTTTAATGTTTTTGCCGTTAATCAGAATTTCTCCTGAAGTCGGGTCCTGAAGTCTTGGAATTAAATTCAGGATCGTTGATTTTCCGCTTCCTGTTCCGCCGATAATTGCTGTGGTCTTTCCGGGTTCTAGTTTAAAGTTAATATTTTTCAAGGTTTCTTTTTCACTATTGGGGTATTTATATGACACTTCTTTAAATTCTAATGTAGATTTATCATCAATTTTGCTTATTTCACCATCTGTGATTGTTATTTCAGTGTTTAATACTTCTGCAACACGTCTTCCTGAAACAACAATTCTTGGAAGCATGATTAAAAATCCTCCCATCATGATGAATGAGGTTACAATCTGTGTTGAATACTGGATGAATGCAATAATGTCTCCTGTTAAAAGAGATGAACTGAGTGCATCATATGCACCAAAATAAAGGATTAAAACAATCATCAAATTTAAAACCAGAGACATTGACGGTATTAAAATGAATATGCTTCTGTACACATATAAATTTACATCAACAAATTCCCGGTTTATTTTTTCAAATTTATCCTGTTCTGTTTTTTGCCTTACAAAAGCTTTTATCACAGGTATTCCAAGTAAAATTTCTCTTGAAGTCCTATTCATTTTATCAATGATTTCCTGTGTTATTCTAAAGTATGGAAGAACTCTTTTAATCACTATTAATAATAATGCCGCAACTATTATGAAAGTAATCAGGATAATCCATGATAAGTTTGTTCCAAGTTCAAAAGCTTTAATTACACTTCCCACACCCAAAATCGGTGCAAAGAGTAATGTTGTTAAAATCATTCCAATAACATTTTGGATTTGGTTAATATCATTTGTTGTACGTGTAATGAGAGATGATCTTGAAATATTGTTCAGCTCATGGTTTGAAAACTTCAGGACTTTTCTGTAAAGCATTTTTCTTAAATCTTTAGCATATCCTGATGATACTCTGCTTGAAAAATAGGATATGAAAACGGCAGCTATTACCGAAATACCGACCATTGCCAACATTATCATGCCTGTATTCATGATATAGTCTATATTTGCATTTTGAATACCTATATTTACGATATCTGCAGTGTATGATGGTAATGTGAGATTGCAGTAAGCTTGAATGATTAAAAATAATATGATTAATAATATTTGTGGGATTTTGCTTTAATCGGCCTTAATAAATTTCTCATAGGTACCTCCAAATTATTTTCTATAGGTACATATTATACTTTTTTCATATATAAATATTTTGAATATGAATTGAATATTATTATAAATAATGAATTATAAATCTAATAATATTATTTTTATCTATAATTAGGAGAAAATTTATGTCAAACCAAGAAATTCCTAAAGACTATGATTTCAAAAAAGAAAAGGTTTGGGAGAAGAAATGGGAAGATGAAGAAATCTACAAATATATTGGAGATGGATCTCGTCCTAGATATGTAATTGATACTCCCCCTCCATACCCAACAGGCTCAATTCATTTGGGTCATGTATTGAATTGGGTTTACATTGATATGAACGCAAGATACAGAAGATTAAAAGGCAATGATGTATTGTTCTCCCAGGGATGGGACTGCCACGGTCTTCCAACTGAAGTAAAAGTTGAAGAAACTCACGGCATCAAGAAAAATGATGTTTCACGTGCAAAATTCAGAGAATATTGTGTTGATTTGACTACTGATAACATTGCTAAAATGAAAGCACAGATGCAGGCAATGGGTTATTCACAGGACTGGAGTCGTGAATTCGTAACAATGACTCCGGAATACATGAAAAAGACTCAGTATTCATTCTTAAAAATGTATGATGAAGGATTGATTTACCAGGGAATTCACCCTGTAAACTGGTGTCCTCGTTGTGAAACAGCTATTGCTTTTGCAGAAGTGGAATATAGTGACAATACTACATTTTTAAACTATGTCAACTTCCCTCCTGCAGTGGAAGATTCATATGATGATATTGCATCATCACAGCTTTCAGGAAAACAGGCTGACCCTTCCGATGAAGGTATCCTTATTGCAACCACCCGTCCTGAATTGATGTCTGCATGTGTGGCTGTTGTAATTCACCCTGAAGATGAAAGATACACTCATCTTTTAGGAAAATACGTTGAAGTACCATTATCACATCAAAAAGTAAAAATCATTGCAGATGAAGAAGTTGATCCTGAATTCGGTACAGGTGCAGTAATGATTTGTACATTTGGGGATAAAACTGACGTAAGTTGGGTTCAAAAATATGACTTGGAAATAATCAATGCAATCGATGAAACAGGAACATTAACTGAAGCTGCAGGAAGATATGAAGGAATGGACTTGCAGACCTGTAAAAAACAAACCATTGAAGATTTGGACAGTGAAGGATACCTCTTAAAGCAAGAGCAAGTAGACCAAAATGTCGGGCAGTGCTGGAGATGTAAAACTCCTATCGAGATTCTAGTTAAAAAACAATGGTTTGTGGCTGTAAGAGAATTGATTGAAAAAACCAAAGTCGCAGCCGATGAAATGAAATGGGTTCCTGAACACATGAAATCCCGTATGTTAAACTGGGCAGATTCAATGGAATGGGACTGGTGTATTTCAAGACAAAGAATATTTGCAACCCCAATTCCTGTATGGTACTGTCAAGACTGTGGAAAAGTAATTCTGCCTGAAGTTGAAGATTTACCAATCGATCCAACTCAAGATAAACCTAAACATGCATGTGAATGTGGATGTGAAGAATTTATTCCTGAAGAAGATGTCCTTGACACATGGATGGACTCATCAATTTCACCATTGTCAATTGCAGGATGGCCTGATGAAGATTATGTCAATCATTTCCCATCAAATATCCGCCCGCAAGGACACGACATTATCCGTACATGGGCATTTTATACAACACTCAGATGTCTTGCTTTAACCGGCCAAAAACCATTCGATGATATCGTAATCAATGGTATGGTATTCGGTGAAGACGGAAACAAAATGAGTAAATCAAGACCTGAGTTTGTAGTTGGACCTGAAGAGGTAATTGAAAAATACGGTGCTGACTCATTAAGGACTTGGGCAGCAAACAGTGTTCCTGGATCTGACGTAATATTTGACTGGAAAGACATCAAGCACGGATACAGATTCTTAAGAAAATTCTGGAATGCATTCAGATTTATCAGCATGCAAATATTCGATGAGGAAGTATCCTATGATGAAGTTAATGATAATTTGGGACCACTTGATTTATGGATTTTATCTAAATTAAACAGCTTAAACATTAAAGTCGATAATGCATTTGCAGAATATAACTTCGCAGATACAATCACATCAATAGAAAGATTCTTCTGGCATGATTTCTGTGATGAATATATCGAAGCTGTAAAATACAGGTTATACAGTGATGTCAGTGACGAATCAAGACGTGCAGCTAAATATACTTTAAGGACTGTTGTAGAAACTTCACTTAAACTATTGGCTCCAATTGCACCGTTCTTTACAGAAGAAGTCTATCAGTATTTCTCTGACGAGTCAATACATACCACTTCATGGCCTGAAGTTAACAGTGAACTGATCAGTGAAGAATTTGAAAGCAAAGGTGATACCACTATTGATTTAATAGATGAGGTGAGAAGATTTAAATCAGCTTCAAAAATACCATTGAATGCTGAACTCACGGAAGTTAATGTCTACACCACAGATGATGAGTTAATCGGCATCTTCGAAGGCTTCGCTGATGATATTGAAGGTACCTTAAAAATTAAAGATTTAGCCCTCAAATCAGGTAAACCTGAAGTTCATGAAAAAATCATTGAAGTGGAACCTGACATGTCTCAAATAGGACCTAAATTCAAAGGCGATGCAGGTAAAATCATAGGTTATCTAAAATCAACTCCTTTGGATGAAATTGATTCCATCTTAGCCGAAAATCATGAATTGTCTATTGGTGATTTGGTAGTGAGTGAAGACATGTTGAATATTAAAAAAGAGATTGTAGGGGCATCAGGTAAAAAAGTTGATATTTTACAATCTGAAAATTTAGACATGATTTTAGAAGTAATCAGATAGATTGCTTCTTATCGTTTTTCTTTTTTTGAATTTCAATTAAAATTTGGCTATGCTTTGCATATATTTTAGTAGAACATCACAGTTTTTATTATTTTCTAACTCATTATAATATTGCTTTTCAATGTAAAAAAACTTTAAAAAATTATTTAATAAAAACAAGTATAGGGTAAGATTAAACATACATTTTAATGTATGTGGTGATGTGTTAGTGAAAAGCATTTTTGAAAACTTTCCACTTTATTATTGTTAATGATTCACATGAGCCTATTTTAATTAATATAATCTTACCCTATTCATCTAATGGTTTGTCCATTAGACTTAAATGTTGAATTTTGGTATATATTTTGACATCAATTAAGATGTCAATTAGTTTTTATGAATATTTACATATTTAAAGCTTGTTGAGCTCACTGATAAATATTGTTCTGACTGATAAATATTGTCCTCA
>JAFUBV010000097.1 GCA_017460025.1 Methanobrevibacter sp.
CATAACTTTATGGGGACAGTGAAAGCTTATTAGGTGAAATCCTTAAAGGGGAATATGCAGATAAGGTTAAATTATGCACTAAATTGCCAGCTATTAATGTTCGAAAATATGAGGATATGGAATCAATTTTGGACGAACAGCTTAATAGACTTCAAAGAGATTGCATAGATTATTATCTTGTCCATGCCGTTGACTTAAAGGCAATAAACAGGTTATTGAAAAAAGATCTGATTAAATTTCTGAATAAGGCCAGAAGTGAAGGCAAAATTAAGCATGTGGGATTTTCTTATCATGGTCCTAAAGAGGAATTTGAACTGTTGGTCGACGGATATGACTGGGATGTTGTAATGGTTCAGTACAATTACTTTGATGAAAATGTCCAGGCAAGTGTTGATGGCA
This sequence comes from Methanobrevibacter sp., assembly GCA_017460025.1. Classification (GTDB taxonomy): domain Archaea; phylum Methanobacteriota; class Methanobacteria; order Methanobacteriales; family Methanobacteriaceae; genus Methanocatella. Next base: position 400 of record JAFUBV010000097.1, read on the forward strand.
TAGAGTATGCTGCATCAAAAGGCATGGGAGTTTTTATAATGGAACCGTTAAAAGGAGGCATCCGTGCAGGAAAAATGCCTTCTGATGCCGAAGAGATTTTTATAAATGCAAATCCTGGTAAAAGCAATGCCCGATGGGCAATGGAATGGGTTTTGAATAATCGCACTGTTACATGTGTTTTATCCGGAATGAATTCAATAGGGCAGCTTGATGAAAATCTGGATGTTGCTTCTAAAATCACTCCTATGTCCATGAGCTTTGAGGATCTGGAAACTGTTGAACGGGTTAAAAGGGTTATGAGAAATTCTTTAAAGATTAACTGCTCAACCTGCGGATATTGCATGCCATGCCCACGGGGGGTTAATATTCCTGAATGCATGAAAATATATAATGAAAAATATCTCTTTGGTCATAAGGGATTTTTAAATCCTGCTTTATTTGACTATTATCAGTATGTTGGAGGAATTATGGGCAATTCCGGAAATGCGGGCAAATGTAACGGCTGCGGAAAATGCTTAAGAAAATGTCCTCAAAAATTAGATATTATTTCAGAGTTAAATAAGGTTAAAAAAGAATTTGAATTGCCAGGAATGAAAATTATCCTAGCATTCATTCAAAAAATTGGTTTTCCATTGTATAGGCAAATGGTCAAATTACTGAATCGTTAGCCTTTTCTTATTTTTTCTGTTATCTCCTCCCACTGTTGGGATTCCACTACATCATATGTTTCTCTCCAGAATTTCTGTCTTACTACATTTGTCGTTTCTGTAAAAATCGGATTATTTCTTTGTTTTAAAAAGTGGTCAAAATAGTCGTATGGCATGGTTATGTCTCCTATTTTAGTGAATTGTTTATTTCTATTGATGAATTACTATTTAAAGCTTGTTGACGTCACTGATAAATATTGTTCTCACTGAAACATATTATTTAAACTTTTCTACACTAATAAATTTAATATATCTTAAAATCTAATTTTAATGTATAGGTGAAAAAATGAAATTTGAAGAATTAATTGCACCATGTCCAAAATGTGGTTCCAAAGATAAAATCGCTCATAGAAAACTGTTAGACAACCATCGAGCTCACGCAGAAATGGATACAGTCAAATGTGAAGAATGCGGTTATATCTTCTTTGTAAACGATAATATGGAAGAAGATGAGAAAAAACAGCTATTAAGGGAATTAAATAAGATTCACGGATAAAATGACATTTCATGTAATGATTATCCCTACACTTAACTGTCCATCAAACTGTAAATATTGTTGGGGTTCTGAAAATAAAAAGGAAATGATGGATATTGAAGTTATTGACCAAATTCTTGACTGGTTAGGTGATTTCAGGGATGATAAAGTTCATTTTACATTCCATGGTGGCGAACCTCTCCTTGCAGGATATGACTTTTACAAAGAGGCTTTGGAAAAATTATCCAAATTGCCTAATTTCGAAGGTTTTTCTCTTCAAAGTAACATTTGGCTTTTGACAGAGGAAATGATTGATCTGTTTGTCAAATACAATGTTGTGGTAAGTACAAGTATTGATGGGCCAAAAGAGATTAACGATTATCAAAGGGGAGAAGGCTATTTTGACAAGACAATGTCCAAATATGAACTTGCTAAAAGTAAAGGACTGATTATTAACTTTGTATTAACCGTAACAGATTACTCAAAGGATTTCTCCGATGAATTATATGAATTCTTTAAAGGAGAAAAGATGAACCTTAAGATTCATGCTGCACTTCCTTCTTTAAGGGGAGATAATGCTGATCCGTGGGCACTTGACCAGGAAGAGCATGGAAAGCTTCTTGTGGAATGGCTGGACAAATACCTTTATGATTTGGATAAGTTCACCATAATGGATTTGGATCATATATGTAAAAGTGCATTGAGAAGAAGGGGAACATTATGCACGTTCGCTGACTGTATCGGAACGACTCTTGCTGTCGGCTCTGACGGTTCAATTTATCCATGTTACCGCTTTGTTGGAATGCCAGAGTATGTTTGAGGTAATGTTGCAGATAATCCTGCTTTTGATGAATTGAAAACATCAGATGCATGGTCAAAGCTTCAGGAATTTAGAGATTATGTTGGAGAAAACTGCAAAAAATGTAAATTTGTCAAATATTGTGAAGGAGGATGTCCTTATAATGCAATCGTTGCACATAAGACTCCTCAGGCAGTAGATCCACAATGTGACGCTTATAAAATAATATTTGGAGAAGTTTCAAAAAGAATGAATAAAGAATTTGCTCGCTCTGCTTTCGGATTGGGTGCACCGGCTGAAAGAAAAGAAGGCGAACAATTCAGCATAATGGATTTGGCTATGAAACCTTAATTTTGGTGATAATATGATTTGTGATGATTGTAAACACTTGGAATTAAGAAACAAGTACATAATTGTTTGTAAGATTAATGAACATCAGCTGCTTGATGTTAAGCAATGCATGAATTATCAAAAAGCTGAAGATGAAGAATAACTTTTCATTTTCTTTTCTATTTTTTTCACTCAGTAATACCTAGTATATAAAGGAATTCAAAAAAAGTAATAACATTTATATGCTTCAACTTGTATAATATTAATAGTAATACTGAGTATATAAATGACTTTAAAAAAAGTAATACTTTTTGGCTGTGAGTAATACTTTATATTTAAATGATTTTAAAAATTGTAATACTTTATTGATTTTTTAATTTGTTTCACTTGTTGGGATTTCATTAAAAAATTTTTTTAGTAATACTGAGTATTTAAATGACTTTAAAAAAGTAATACTTTGAGGTGTTTTAAGTGATTGATGAAATAACAGACTTTTTATTTGGACTAAAAATGACTATTATTTCAGGAATATTTCTATTAATTGCTATTATTTTCATGATTTTTGGAATTGACACGCCAATTTATCTAAATCCCGCATGGGGTACAGTAATAATCAGTGGAATTCCAATGTTATTATTGGCTATGACTAGACTGGTCCGTGAAAAATGGATTTCATCCGCTTTATTAATCGCAATTGCAATGGTTGCTTCATTATTGATTGGTGAAGTATTCGCAGCAGGTGAGGTTGCATGGATTATGGCATTAGGTGCCTTACTCGAAGACTGGACAGTTGAAAGGGCTAAAAAAGGTTTAAAAAATTTAATTGACTTAACTCCACAAACTGCAAGGCTTATCAATGGTGATGTAATACCTGCTAGTGAAGTTAAACTCGGAGATAACTTAAGAATTTTGCCTGGAGAAAATATTCCTGTTGATGGTGAAATCATTAAGGGAACAAGTTCCATAGATCAGTCAGTCATGACTGGTGAATCATTGCCTATTGACAAAACAGTCGGTGATGAAGTATTCTGCGGAACTACAAACATGTTTGGATCTATTGATATTAAGGCAACAAGTCTTTCTGAAGACTCTTCCCTTCAAAAGTTGATTGATCTGGTTAAGGCTGCAGATGAAAAGCAAGCTCCAACACAAAGAATTGCAGATAAATGGGCAACATGGCTTGTTCCAGTTGCATTAATAATAGCTATCGTTGCATGGCTTGCAACAGGTAACATTGAACGTGGAGTTACTGTTTTGGTAGTATTCTGTCCATGTGCTTTAATTTTAGCAACTCCTACCGCAATCATGGCTGCTATTGGTCAGGCAACAAAACATGGAGTACTGATTAAATCAGGTGAAGCTTTAGAAAACTTAGGTGCTTTAAATACTTTGGTGTTTGATAAGACAGGTACATTAACCTATGGTAATCTTTTTGTTTCCGATATTGCTCCAATTGGTGTTTCTCAAGAGGAATTATTATCTCTTACTGCATCATGTGAAAGTCTAAGCGAACATCCATTGGCTAAAGCTATTGTTGCAAAAGCCAAAGATGATAATCTTTCAATCAGTGAAGTTGAAAACTTCAAAATGTATCCTGGTTTGGGAGTGTCATGCGATATAAATTCCAACAAAATTTACGCTGGAAATTTAAAGTTCTTAAATGAAAACGGAATCAGTGATAATGTAGATGAATATCTGGATAAATTTAAAAATGAAGGTAAGGCAACCGTGATTGTTGCTCAAAATGATAAAATCATTGGAGTAATTGCATTATCAGACATGATTCGTGAGGATGCGCCTGACATGATTAATGCACTTCATGACATCAAAACCAAAACAGTTCTGCTTACTGGAGACAATAATCAGGCTGCAAACTACTTTGCATCAAAAGTTGGAATAGGTGAAGTTCACGGTAATCTGCTTCCTGAAGAAAAACTGGAATGGATTTCAAAATTCCAGGAAAATGGCGAAAATGTTTGTATGGTTGGGGATGGAGTAAATGATGCTCCTGCACTTAAAACCGCTAACGTAAGTGTGGCAATGGGATCAATGGGTAGTGATGTTGCTATTGAAGCGGCTGACATTGCTCTTTTGGGAGATGAAATCTCTAAAATCCCTTATCTTAAGAACTTATCTAACTCAACACTGTTCACTATCAAGGCAAACATTGCAATTTCAATGACAATCAATGCTGTTGCCATAATCTGTTCTGTATTGGGACTGTTGAATCCGGTTACTGGAGCTATTGTCCATAATGCAGGTTCATGTTTGGTTGTTTTAAATGCAGCATTGTTATATGATAGGAATTTTGATAAAAAAAGTAAAAATTCAAAGCATAATCATTACCACTCTCATGAGGACGGCACACATACCCATTCCCATGAAAATGTGGAGATTATTGATGAAATTGTAACTGAAAATGGTGTTCGCCACCTGCATGCACATACTCATCCTATGGATAGACATGCATGTGAAGCATATCATAATTAGACAATGTCTAAAATTAAATAATTAAAATATATTTTTAATTATTTTTTACTCTTTTTTTTAAACATTTTTGATTGATTTTTTAATATATCATGATAAATCATTATATTTATAAAGTATCTTTTACAAATATGATAATAGTTTTAATTTATTTGATGAGTGAAAATTATGTTAACATCAGTACAAAAGGAAATTTTACAAACACTAATTAATTTATACCAATCTTCTGATGGAAAATCCATTAAAGGGGAAGATATTGCTGAAGTTATGAATAGAAATCCTGGTACTATCCGTAATCAGATGCAATCCCTTAGAAGTTTAAGCTTAGTTAAAGGAGTTCCTGGACCTAGAGGAGGATATAAACCAACTATTGAGGCATATCATTCTTTAAATATTTCAATTTCAGATAAAGAAACAAAAGTTCCTATTTACAGAAACGATGAAAGATTAAAGGATATTTCTGTTGCAAAAATAGAATTCACATCAGTGCCACAACCTGGAGAATGTGAAGCAGCTATTAAAGTGCTTGGAAGTATCAAGGATTTAAATCTTGGAGACTTGATTAGAATAGGTCCGACACCTGTCAATAACCTGGGAATTATGGGTGAAATTGTCGGAAGAGATGATATGGACAATATTTTGCTTGTTGACACCACCACCATCAGAAGTATTCCAAAACAGACTGTTGGCGATATTGCAAGTAAAAATGTAATCTCTTTAAAGGTTGACTGTAATCTGAAAGATGCGGCAAAAGTATTTGCTGAAAACAGAATTGACGGCGCTCCTGTAATGAAGGATGGTAAAGTGGTTGGCGTATTTACGGTAACAGATCTTGTTCATGCATTCGCTGATGATAGAGACGATGCCACTGTTGGGGACTTAATGTCTAAAAAGGTCATTATCATTAATGAAAATCTAAAAATAGCAAAAGCACTTGAAATTCTATTTAAGAAGTCCATTTCAAGATTGATAATTGCAGATGATGACAATAACCTTCTTGGAATTGTTACAAGAACAGATTTGATTAATTCCATGACTAATCTGGAAAAGTTCCCGATTATTACTAATTAGTGTGATTAAATGGATAAAGTTAACCAGTTAAATGTTAAAAAGGATATGAAAGTATCCGAATTATTGAATCAGTTTGACAAATCAGGAGTATTGGGTTCCGGAAGAGTTGCCAGGGCATCCAATATATTGACGGATATGATTACAGATGATGAAATGAATGTTTTCATGAGTCTTGGAGGACCGTTAATTCCGGGAGGCCTTAGAAATATTGTAACTCAAATGATTCGTCAAAAACATGTAAATCTGATTATTTCCAGTGGAGCAAACATTACTCATGACTTGCTTGAAGCATTTGGAGGAAACCATTATCGTGATGAAGGACGTGACGATGAAGACTTAAATGCTGATGGAATAGGAAGAATTGCTGATATCAATGTCGGATCAGATGACTTTACAATTTTTGAAAGTGAAATTATAAAGATTTTCGAAGACATTTCATCACGCAAAAGCAAAATATCCATTCAGGAATTATTATATGAAGTTGGATTGCTAATTGATGATGAAAATTCATTTGTTGCTACTGCAGCACGTTTGATTGTTCCTATTTTTGCACCAGGCTTAATTGACAGTATGTTCGGTTTGCAATTGTGGATGTTTTCTCAAGATCATGATTTTGTTGTTGATGCAGTGGCTGATATGCATTATTTGTCGGATATTGTCTTTGACAGTGAAAGAATTGGTGGGATTCTTTTAGGTGGAGGATTAACAAAACATTATACTTTGGCTTCAACTTTGCTTAAAGGAGGATTGGATTCAGCTATTCAGATAACAATGGACAGGCCTGAAGCAGGTAGTTTAAGCGGAGCTCCCCTGCAGGAAGCAAAATCCTGGTCTAAAGCAAAATGCGGTTCAACACTTGAAACAGTAATTGGCGATGTAACTGTAATATTTCCATTGATTTATGCCGCTGTATTGGATAGAATTTAGGTGTTTTAATGAATTATATTATTTTGGGAATTTTATTTTTATTGTCTGGATTTTTCATGAAATTTTCAGATGATGCATATGATGAAAATCAAGATTTAAAGTTAGCTACCATTTTTGGTATTTTATGCGCTATTGCATCTGGGTTTGCGGCTGTTATGGATGCGGGTGCTGCTTATGTATTTATTGGAATTATCGTAGGTAACCTGATTGCTTTAAAAATTGATGGCATTCATCACTGGATTACTTTAATTTTATTTATAATAATCTGTCTGATATTTGGTTTGCCTGAATTAAGTTTAGCTATTTTACTTGCTTCTGTTTTTGGTGCATTAGCTGATGAAGTTGGTCATGAAACCATAGAAAATTTTACTCAAAATAAGTTTCTGATTTTATTTTTTGAATACAGATTTGTAATGAAAATAGTTATATTTTCATTGGCTTTATGTGGTTTTATTTCATTTTGGACATTCATATTCTTTATTTTATATGAATTGTCTTATTTAATGGCAGGTTTGGTGTTTGAAAAAAGCTTATAAAGGAAAAAATTGATTTTTCCTTATTCGTTTAATTCGATACCCATTTTTGCAGCGAATCTTGCGAGAATAACTGTTACGATAACTGCAAGTATGGTAACTATGATTGCATAAATGAATAAACTAGGTAAAGCGTCTCCAAACCCGACAAACTGTTCAATTAATGCTTGAATAGCGTCGTTCCATGCTAAACCTGCAACAAATGCAAATGCAGTAGTAATTAAACCTAAAATAGTTTCCATAATTAATTTGCTTACTTCAGATGCCATAGTATTTCCTCCTTTTCAATTATTTTGTTCATTAGATTAGTAGAACATATATATTTATATATTTAATGATTAAAATACTTTTAGTTAATTTTAACTTTATTTTAAAAGATTTTCGCAAGCAAGTTTAGGATTGTCTGATTCGTAGATACTTCTTCCGACAATAATTGCATTTGATATTTCCAATGTTTTTTTAGCATCGCCGCCTTGCTTTCCGACACCTGGTGAGATGATATATGCATCTTCACCTACAATATTTCTGATATCTTGAAGACGATCAAGACGTGTTGCCGGAGCAACGTAGTTTGTAATTCCCATTTCAACACCCATCTCAGCTATTTCATCGGCTGCTGATTGAAGGAACTTTTTAGCTCCGGGATGTGACATTTCAGTTAGTAAAAACAGTTCCTTTTCATATTTGCCTGCAACATCAAGGCATGCCTGCACGCTGTCAGGTCCAACAAATCCATGACATATTATTGCATCAGCGCCTGCTTTGAATGTCTCTTCACAGATTTTTTCATTGGTTGCATCGATATCTGCAACTTTAAAGTCACAAATCACCTTAAATCCGAATTTATCCTTTAGCTTTTGGATAATCTCAAGACCTTCTGCAAGGGCTAACGGATAACCTATCTTAATGGTATCTATATTGTCGGAAATTTTCTCACATATGTTGATTGCTTCATCTTCACTTCCTACATCTAATGCTAAAATTAAATTGTTTTTTATATTCATGTAAAGTATATTTGTAAGTGTTAAAATAAGTATTTTTGTAAAATAGGATTGTATATTTAATGAATTTTTTCAATTGAATTTGATAAAATATTAATTTTATATTATATATTTAAATACTATGAGATAAATACTAATATTTGTCAAATTTTATTTTAAATTATTATAATTTAAGTTAGCCTAAATTTGATTAATATTTAAGAGGAGAATAAATTATGCATATTATGGAAGGATATTTACCATTAGAATGGTGTATTGTATGGTTTGTCATTTCAATCATAGTCGTTGCTATTGGTTTATATCAAATTAAAAAAATTGTAGATGAAACTCCAGAATCTAAGGCATTACTTGCTGTGAGTGGAGCATTTATGTTCATCTTATCATCTTTGAAATTACCTTCTGTTACTGGAAGTTGTTCTCACCCTTGTGGTAACGGATTAGGTGCAGCATTATTCGGTCCTGCTGTAACCGCAGTTTTAGCAACTATAGTACTTATTTTCCAAGCACTTTTACTTGCTCACGGTGGATTAACCACTTTAGGTGCAAACATTTTCTCAATGGGTATTGTTGGGCCTGTAATTGCTTGGATTGTATACAAAGCTTTAACCAAAGCTAATATTTCTTCTACTATTGCTATCTTTTTCGCAGCATTCTTAGGAGACTTATTAACTTACGTAGCTACTTCATTCCAATTAGCTTTAGCTTTCCCA
>JAFUBV010000008.1 GCA_017460025.1 Methanobrevibacter sp.
CAGGTTCTTGTGTAGAAATATATTCATTAACAACTGATTTATATGTTGATAATTCAGTATTTAATCATAATTTAGCTTGGAAAGGTGGTGCTATTGCAACAAAATACGTGTCATCAAGCTCTTCAACAAAATTGGATGTTGATTTAATAATAAATAATTCTTCATTCATCAATAATAGGGTTAATAATCAAAGCAAAAAAATTAGTTCTGATTTAATGGATTCATATCAGTATAATTCAGATTATGATGGTGGAGCTATTTACGGTGCATTCAATCAATTCAGTGCATATAACAGCAATTTTACATCAAATCAGGCACAAGATGATGGTGGGGCATTATATGTTCAATCAAATAATGGATTGATAGATTTATGTAATTTCTTGGATAATCGTGCAGGATTAAGTGCAGGTGCTTTATTTATTTCTAATAATTTCCTTATAACCAGGTCAATAATTAGTAATAATTCAGCTATGTATGGTGGAGCTATTACATATCAATCATATTCTTATTATGATCATGTACAGGATAATTTAAACATTTACAATTCCACTATTTCAAATAATTTTGCTATTAATTCTGGCGGAGCATTACGTGTAGGTCAATCCAATATTACAATCCATAATTCCAATATCTATGATAATTTTGCACCAACTGGAAGTACAATATCTTCATCATATATTACATCCGATCCTAAAAGGGTTTCTGCAGATGTACGTAATAACTGGTGGGGTGTTGATTCAATGGGTAAAGCTAAAACAGCTGATGATTCTGTTTATAATTTCCCTAATGTCCAAACTGGTAGGAAATCAAATACAAAATTCTCATGGATTAGTACTGAAAATGAAAATGATGATGACAATATAAATCCTGTAATTCCTGTTAATCCTGATACTCCTAGCGATAATATTCCAATCCCTAGTGTTAATCCGGTAAATACGGGATCTTCCAGTCGCACATCTAGTCAAATTGGAATATACAATGAGGGTTATGGTGGTGGAACTGTCATCGGTCCTTCAGGAATTCCTGGAGCATCCGGAGGTTCTGGCAATGGAGGTTCATTCAATCCATTAAATGGAAATTCTGAATCTAGTGATTCTTCAAGTACTATTTCAAATGTAATTTCTGGTATTGTCATGCCTAATTCAGATACTTCATCTGAAAATTTAAATAATAATGCATTTATGCAGGATTTAATGGATTATATTCGTTCAAATACTAATTCATCAAGAAACTATGGTGATAATGCGGCTAATACTAATTCATCAGGAAGTTATAGTGATAATGTAGCTAATACAACTTCTAATGAAAATAGTTTAAGTTCTCAAAACAGTACAAACTATGATGATTCATTAAATACTGTTGGTTTTACTGCAAATGCAATAGCTACTTCAGAATCATCTGCAGGCTCATCTAGCTCTGGAAGTGTTGATTCAAGTTCATCCGATTCATCATCTAAATCATATGAATTGGATGAAAAGGTAAAAAAACAAATTGATAATAGTATTTCAATAGTTGCTTTTATTGCAATTTCTATTGTTGTTCTGTTATTATTAATATTAGGTTATAAACGTAGAGAAAATGATGAAGAGGAATATTAATCATTTTTTCTAATTTTTCTTTTTTTAACAAATTTTATATACTTTCTAATTACAAATTTATTTTATTAAGGTTCAATTTAGAAAAAATAAATTTAATTTAGAGGGGTTTAATGAATTCATATAAAAAAATTAGTTTGATTTTATCCATATTAATTTTATTCATGTCTTCCGTAACTGCTGTTTCAGCATTAGAAGATAATAATATGGATTTAGATATAATAAGTAATTCTGACGAGTTTATGTTATCGGATGTCAATTCAGAAATATATGTTTCTAATAGTGGTGATGGGGATATTCATGACGGCAGTATTTCTTCACCGTATTCTAATTTAAACGATGCTATTTCAATAGCCAGTGAAAATTCAACTATTATTTTACTTGATGGTGAATTTAAAGGAGTATCAAATAGTGAAATTAATATTAATAAGAATTTAACTATCAAATCTTTAAATTCTACCGTAATAATCAATGGTGAAAATAAATATCATTTCTTCAATATTTTGTCTGGTGGTTCTTTAACAATAGAAAATATTGATTTTATTAATGGATATGCTAATTTAAACTCAAATCAATTAGGTATTTTTACCAATAGGGGAAGTTTAACTCTGAATAACGTAAATATTAAAAATATGGAAGGATTTATGGGCTTAATTTATAATTATGGTAATTTGAATATTTGTAATTCTAATTTTGATAAATGTTCTGCAACTACCTTGGCTCAAATTCTTGTTAATCTTGAAAATGCCACGATTATAAATACGACTATGGCACGATTTGCTAATGATAATCTTGACTTAACAGTTTACAACTATAAAAATCTGATAATTAATAATTCTAATATCTACTCCATTACATCCAGCTTAACTTATGATGAAGATAGTGCACATAAACTATCAATGATTGTTGATAATTCCGTTTTACAATCAGTTGAATTTCATGATGGTGAAGCAAAAATAACCAATTCTCAAATAATTAATAGATTACGTTTACATGATTCACAAACCCTTTTAGATAAAGTTCAGGTTTCATCATCTTCTTATGAATATTCTGTTTCTTCATTCGGTGGCAATCTAACAGTTATATCTTCCGTTATTAATCATGGAATTAATGCTCCGAATTCTAAAGTTTACATTACGTATTCAGTTATTTTGGGAGGAATAACTGGAAATGGTGGTGCTAGTGAAGTTTATGCTCCTTTAAACTGGTGGGGTTCCAATTATGGTCCTCAAATATCTTATGCGAAAATAAATGCTACGAATTGGGTTGTGATGTCTTTTGATGCAAATGAATCACCAATTCAAGTCGGAACTAACGCAAAATTCACAGTTTCTTTAAACAAGATTACTTCAAATGATGTCTTAAGTGATTTGGAAAATGTTGATTTATTGCCGAATAGATATGTTTATTTTGAATCAGAAAGTGGAAATTTTGAAAAAAATGGGGGATATATTAATAATGGAATTTTTGAAAATTATTTAATAAATAATACTGAAAACAGCCTTGTTTATGCAGTTGTTGACTCTCAAAGATTAAGATTGGTGATTGGTACTGGCTCTAGTAACTATTCATTGTATGTGTCACAATCAAGAGGAAACAATGCTTTAGGTGATGGAAGTTTTGAAAATCCTTATAATACTATCCAATTTGCTTTAAATAAGGCATTTAATGGAAATACTATTTATCTAATCGATGGAAATTTTTCATATTCTGCAAATTCTAATTTGGTTATCAGTAAAAATGTTACCTTGGAAGGCCTAGGAGATATTGTTCTTAAAAGAGATGATAATCGCAATATATTTCAGATTACATCAATCGGAAATCTAATTGTTAAAAATATTAACTTTACATTATTGTCTTCTGTTTATTCCAATCCATTGTTTTCATTGAATGGAGGTAACTTAACAGTTAAGAATTCAAATTTTTATGATATTTATTCTACAGCCATTATCTATTCATCCTCTAACTCAAAAGTGATTATAGATTCATGCAATTTCTCAAACATTCATGGATCTGTATCTGAAGGTTCATCTAAATTGTTCGTGTACAATTCCACTTTTGAAAAACTAACTAAATATTACGAGAATTCAATTTATTACGATTATAATTACATATTCACATCTGCAGGTTTGATTGAAGTGTATGATTCTTTATTTAGAAATAATGATTTGGCTATTGTTAATTTACATCCGATGATTCTTACAGCGGCACAAGATTCACAATACATGGAATATTCAAGATACGCTTATTTCAGAAATTCTTCATTCATCAACAATAATTTTAAGAATTTGCCATATCCATATACTGTATTTAAAATGTATGATGTACATTCTTCATTTTATGGCTTCATTGAGAATTGTTCATTTGTAGATAATATTGGCCTTAAGATTAGTTTAAACACTCTTAATTCATCTACTTTCATTAACAATCAGAACTTTTTACTTTCTTCCGTTGATGTTGTTAATTCAATATTTAAGCAAAATACTAATTTAGTTCGTGATGGTGTTGCCTATACTGGAAACGGTATTTTAAATTCAAATAGGGTCATAAATTCAACATTCATTTCTAATAAAGCAGCATATGGTGGAGCTTTATATAATCCTAGTGTAGTTCATTATTCTGTTTTTGTCAATAATACTGCACAATATGAAGGTAATGATATTTTTTCATACTCTGGAAATGTTGATTACTCAAGTAATTGGTGGGGAGATAATCAAAAACCTGATTCAAATAAAATATACATATTTTTAGGTGAATTGACAGTAGATGACTGGATAATAATGACTTTTGATAATATTTCAAAATATTCCGTAAAAGTATCTTTGAATAATTTAATAAATAATAATGGAGATATAACTCCTTTAAATTATTCCATAAATCAAAGAGATGCTTATTTTGCTACGGATTATGGTATTGTTACTCCGTCAGTTATAAAACTTCAAAATAATGTTGCTGATGCGGATTTAATCTATAATCAAACAGACAATGATTTCAATGTTTATGCGAGGATTGATAATCAGCTATTGGATTTGTCTATAAAAAATAATTCTACAAGAATTTTGATGGAAAATACTTCATTTTATGGTAAAAACAATAAATATAATGCCACATTAATTAATGTAAATGGATATTCTATTTCAAATCAGACATTGATCATTGAAATAACTGATGAAAACAATGAAACTATATCATTTAGCAGAATATCTGATGAGAATGGATTTTTCGAGTTTTTATTTGAAGATCCTATTGGTGAATATGTTGTAAATATTTTTTATGAAGGCAATGGCTTTTATGAAAAATCCAATAATTCTGCTATTGTAAATGTTTTACCTTCTATTTCAACTTTAAGGGCTTTAAATTATACTTATTATGGTAAAAATAATGATTTTTATGTGGTATTAGTGGATAGTACAAATTTAGGAATTTCTAATCAAACTATTAGCTTTAATATAACTAATTCATATGGCCAATCTAAGTTTTTCGATTCAATTACTGATGCTTCTGGTCGTGCTGATGTAATTTTAAGTTTAGATGCTGGTGAATATGATATCATCGCTAACTTTAACGGAGACGGTTGGTATGCCCCATCTTCTGTTTCTTCTCATATAACCATTTTTCCTATTAATTCAACATTAATTGTCCCAGATGTTACTTTTTATGGGGTGGGTAATGTTTACAACATCACATTAAAAGATTCTGAAGGAACGTTAATCATTGGAGAGTCTATTAATGTTATAATATCTCAAGGAACTTTATCTGATACTTTTATTTTAACAACTGATGAAAACGGTATTGCTCATTTAACAATTAATTATCTACCTGGAACTTATAATGTAAAAGTTAATTATGCAGGTGATTTTCTTTATGGTGCCGCTGAAGATAGTGGTGTAATTACAATTGAAAAAGTATTGACAAGGCTTTCAGGATTTTCACATGCTACAATTCCATTAAATGGAATTTATGGTGTAGTTTTAACTGATATGTATGGTAGGAGACTGATTAATGAGACAATAACAATGGATGTATATAAAGGCAAGCTATTGAAATCCTACTCTGCTGTCAGCGACGGTAATGGTGAAGCAACATTTATTTTAGATTTGGATGAGTCAACATATCTGGTTACTTATGATTATGCTGGAAATACGTGGTATAGCGAATCAACTGGTGCTGCCACTGTCGTTATTAATAATAATACTGCATTATCTAATGTGGATTTGAATGCGAGTGATTTGGTTCAGTATTATGGTGAAAATAAATATTTTGTCATCTCATTTAAGGATTATAATGCATATTCTCAATATGGAAAGAATATTGTTGCAACAATTTCATCTTCAGGATATTATCAAACATTTAATTTAATAACTGATGCATTTGGACAAGCCAGATTACAAATAAACCTTAATCCTGGTTCTTATAATATTACTTATTCATATAAAAATGAGTATTATGGTATTTTCGCTCAAAATGTTAGTTCTATTTTGGTTTATAAAATGCCTTCATATATTGTTGCTTCCGATATAATTATGAAATCCGGTGAAACTAAATACTTTGAAGTTACATTGCTTAATGTTAATAATAATCCTATTAGAAATATGCCTGTTAACATTGATATTTCAGGTAAACAATACAATGTCACTACAAATAGTGAAGGAATTGCTCGTGTGCTAATTGATTTGGATATTGGTTCTTATGACGTTAAATACTCTTTTGAAAATCCGAATTTCATCTCTTCAAGCGGTTCTTCTAAAATACTTGTAAGTGATTTGGATAAAATCATAACTTCCGTTGTGGGTAAGGATGATAGTATCTACGATTCCCAAACGTTAATTTATAATGTGACACTTAAAGATGAATTAAAT
This sequence comes from Methanobrevibacter sp., assembly GCA_017460025.1. Classification (GTDB taxonomy): domain Archaea; phylum Methanobacteriota; class Methanobacteria; order Methanobacteriales; family Methanobacteriaceae; genus Methanocatella. The sequence continues at coordinate 6,455 of JAFUBV010000008.1, forward strand.
AATCCGATATCTGGTTCAATGGTGTTTGTCAATGTTCTGGATATGGAAAATAATATTTTAGCGAATTTCTCTTCCAATACAAATTCAGAGGGTATTGCCACATTTAGTTTAAATTTAGAATATGGAAATTATTTATTGAATTCCTATTATTTCGGATCAAGCAGATATTTTGAATCAAGCACAATGAATTATGTTAATGTAATGCCTAGTGCCAATTTAACAAAAACATTCATCAATGGTTCTTTAAGTGAAAATAATCAATATGAAATCAATTTGGTTGATGAATATGGCGCTTATCTTCAATATGCTGAAATTGTATTTAATGTGAATAATAAGACATATTTCACAACTACTGACAATAAAGGTAAAGCTTTCATTGATTTAGGATTAATTGCCGGAATTTATGATATTAAAGCATATTATGAAGGGGATGAAAACTATGAAAGAGCATCAATTTCAGATAAAATTATTTTATTAGGTAATTTAACTTATCTATTTGCATTTGATGTTGTAAAGTATTATCATAACTCAACTCAGTTTAATGTGCAATTATTGGACTCATTTGGTTTGCCGATGGCCAATAAAGAAATTATTTTCACAGTGAATAATGTTAATTATACAAACATGACAAATGATGAAGGATGGGCTTTATTTGTAATTGACTTTGAACCTGGAAATTATACTGTTGTTTCATCATATGTGTCTGATAATCCTCAAGAAAATGCATTTGCCATATCAAACGTATCTGTTTTCTCAACGATAATTGCTAATGATTTGGTTAAATATTATAGGAATGCATCACAGTTTAATGTGAAAGTTTTAGATTTTGCAGGCAATCCAATAAAGAATACTAATGTTTCAATGTTATTCAATGGTATTTTATATGTACGTATGACTAATGATGAGGGTATAGCTACTTTGGAAATTAATTCTGAAGTTGGAAATTATAATGTAAGTGTTCAAAACCCTAATGATGGTTTAATTCAAAATTATAATATTAAAGTTATTCCTTATTCATCTTTAAAAGAGACAAATATCTCAGGTAAATTAGTAAATGGCACTTATGAAGTTGTATTGGTGGATGAAGATAATTCACCTATTATTGATGCTTCTTTAAATGTCATTGTTAATAATAGGACTTATTCTGTTGTCACAAATGATGAGGGTAAAGTAATGATTAATTTATCTTCTCAATTTGGAGTTTATTCTATTAATGTTGTATTTAAAGGTGATAGTGCCCATAAATCTTGCGAATTTTCTGATTATGTTGTGATATCAGGAAATTTAAATTATTTGTTTGCATATGATCTAGTTAAATATTATAAAAATGATTCAC
>JAFUBV010000098.1 GCA_017460025.1 Methanobrevibacter sp.
AATGCATAATAATCTTTTTGAATAGCTTAAAATGGACATATAGAAATCCAGAATTAATATTGAAAGCTGTCCAAAAACAAACATCTCTATTAATCCATTTACTCCAAACCACCATTGAACAAGTGGTGAAAAAGCAAGCAATATTGCATATGCAAGAGCCAATATCCTATTTTTATTGGTTAACAATAACCCAAATTCAAATGAAATAACAAATAATGCAATTAAACGACCCATCCAACAGAATGCAAGTCCTTTAGCCTGTGAAAGGAACAGATATCCCCATTGGAAAGGTTTGAAAATAACTGCAAAGTCAAGTATAGGCAATTCTCCTATTACAAATACGTCTGTTGGGAAAGCTCGTATGATATTGCTGATGTATCCAAAGCCGTTATGATACTGAGAAAATGCAAACATCGTATTGATTGCATATTCATCCGTTTTAGTCCATCTGACAGCACCCAATAAAGGTTTATGATTTTCACCTGCAAAATTTATTACACCGATAGATGAACCGTGAATCTCTAAAATTACACATATAACGAATAGTAAAGCTGCAAGAGGTATCCTAAATTTAAAAATAAATTCTAAAACAGTACTTCGTGATTTGGCATTGCTTAAAATCAGTATTATAACAAAAAGTATTGCAAAAAATACAAGAATCTGTTTAATTGATATTACCGTCAATAAAACATTCAAATAATCCATACCATCTATTTCAAAAAACAGAGGGGAATTTTCAACAATCGAAACATATGCTCCCAAAAGTATAGAAAATACTAAAGCAAGCACCACACTTAATGTTATTTCCTTTTTATTAAAATCAAGCATCAAATCACTATAATTCATTTATATAACTTATTACTAATAAAGTTTACATATAAGTTAATTTAATTTCATTATGAGGTCTTGTACGCCTATATCTGACACGAGGATAACCTATTACAAATGCCGCATACATATGTTTGTTTTTATCAATGCCTGGGAAGAATTCCATTAATTTGTCATGATTGACCTCATCAGCCATACCAATGAACAGTGAATGAAAACCTCCCAAACCCAATGTATATGCAAGCAGCTCCATTCGAGTCATTGCAATAACAGCATCTGTTTTGGCTTCAGAAAATGCCAAAATAAGCTGATTGCCTTCCCATAATAATGGATGTCTTTTAGGATCCCTATTTTCATCCCTTAAATAATCCCCCAATTGCTTGATTCTGAAAAATTCATCCTCTTTAACTGAAATTATATCATAAATATGATTAATGAATTCATCTAGTTTCCCATCAACTACAGAAAACTCCACATCCTGAATGTTTTGTCTGTTAGGACTGTAATAAGCAGCTTCCATTAGTTTTTCAAAAGTTTCATTTTCAATTTTTTTGTTTTTAAACCATCTGCAGGTTCTTCTCTGCTTTAAAAATTGAAGCATATCATCATATGAAACCGGAATCTGGCGAGGATTATACTCTTCAACCCTGTCCATTTGATCTTGATATGCCTTGATGATGATTGCATTTTGCTTACAGATTGTTGAGCATTGTCCGCAGTCAAAGCAGTTGCTTTCAATATCTGTTGCAACACCATCAATTATTTCAATATTATCTCTAATACAAACGGATTTGCAAATTCCACAACCGCTGCATTTTTCAGTATCAATAATTAAATGTTTCATAATATCTCCACCATATTCTCCCAATTGTAATCTATTGTTCGGCCGGATTTATCTTCATAAAGCAAATCAATCGAATATACGTTATCTTTTAATGATTCATTTTCAATATATGTTGTAAATCCACCACACCATCCTTCGCTTTTGCCTTTAAATTCATCTGCATCAGGCCTTTTTCTTGTTGAAGCATGATAATAATGTATATCATTATTATCTCCAGTTAACTTAACAATCAATTTATTTATATCAACTTCCCTGTCTGGGCAGCACCAACCTGTAAATTCAACATATGCATCATTTTGAGAAAGCTTATCAATCAATATAAATGCATCACCATCAATTAGATTCTCCTCAACATATTCTTCACAACAAGCCGCTTTTGCTTTATTGAGATACAACTCATATAATTTGTCTTCAAAGAATTTTCTAGAATCCTTTTTGGAGATAGGGATTGGCTCATTATGTATCTTATCAATACATGTTGCATCAGGATTGATTCTTAAAAAGAGATATTCATAGTCTTCAACTTTCAAAAATCTTTTCCTGGCCTCTTCATAAATATCACATTGTATCTTTTCAACAAATGATTTTTCGAAATATCATCCATAATCTCCAGATCATCAACAGATTTTATATCCATGTCAACAGGATATCCTAAAGATTTGATTTCTTCTGTAAGTTTATCAACTTTGTCTTTTGACATTAATTGACTTTCATTCCATTTCATATTATCATAAACTGATATGTATGGTGTCCTTATCTCATGAGAGATTATTGGGAAATGCTTCTGACAATACTTGATTAAATCTATAATTTCATCACTATTTTCCTCTAAAAGCATTGTAATGAATCTGAATTGAGGGATATCTTCCTTATTTTTCAGGATTTCTTCCAGCATGCCGAGATTGTTTTTATAATGATGGAATTTTTTATTTTGTGTAATGTACTCAAAACGGTCAGAATCCAAACTTTCAATTGAAATGTTGATAAGGCCGACATTAGCCGAAATCATTGATTCAATATACTCTTCATCCATTGGCCTTACAAGATTTGTAGTAAAAAAACATTTCCTTTGAGCTATTTCCGGAAGCAATGACAAACATTGCAAAAAATTAGGATTTATAGTCGGTTCATAAATGCATGAAAGATAAAAACCATAGCCCCCACCTGCATAATCACGAACAAGAGGAAGAACTTCAATCATCCTTTTAAATGTATCCACGTCCATGTTCACAGGTTTATCCCAAAAAGAACTGAAACAAAAACGGCATCTCTGATTGCAGGTATTGTTTATATCCATATTTACTGCATCGAATTGCATTATCTCCTTTTCTGGTGCAATTATCGTTTTTTCTTTATTTTTATTAAATTTATCTTTTATTTGAGATATGAGGTTCATTGAAATTCTCCTAATAAAACTGGAATAATGTTGATGTTGTAAGACTGATTAATAATGAGATACTGATTAATACAATAATATTTTTTGCAATTTCTTCATCCAAATTCTTATAGTCAAATGCGAATATGAACGGTAATAGTCCGAATAACGGAATGAAATATCTTGATTGGACACCCAAAATATTATAAATCTGACTGACTGGAGTCCATTTTAGCAATTGAATAATATATGTTCCGAAATAATTAATTGCAATGATAATCAATAGTGAAATCCTATATTTTAAAGGAATTTTTTCTTTTATCGGATATAGGAACGTGACCAGTACAATTGATGCCAGTCCGATGAATGTCAATGAACTGGAAGAATAGATGACAGTACCGGAATACATTGAAAATGTGTAGTAAAACATGTCCCATATTGTCGGAATAATATTTAAAATAGCAAAAACACCATCAGTTGGGTGATTCATAATATAGTTAATCTGCATTGGAGAGCTAACATTATTTAAAACATAATAATCCTTTCTTGACAAGTCATATATTGGCGTATTATACTGTGACCAAAGCAATGTTAAGGCACCCACAGCAACAATGAAAATAATATTGTAATAATAAGGAACTTTGAATTTGCTTTTTGGAACACATAACAACAGTAAAATGAAAACAATATATGTAACTTTTTCAAGTGATAACAATAAGACCAGAATTGAAAATATTGATATTTCCTTAAGTGTAATTGAAGCATCATCCGATTTAAACAGATAAAAGAAATATGCCACAACAATAAATCCCAGTCCATTAACTGTTGCATCTATACTTAATGATGCACCCTGATAAACTGCCAAAGGCAATAATGCCATGAATAACATTGGAACTTTCAATATAGGTGTCTTTTTAATTGCAATTGCAACGAATACAGCATAAAGTATTAAATTGAATATTCTTCCTAACCACAAAGTCCATATAAGGCCTAAATTCAATAGGTTAGCTATTAAAATACCAAAACCTTGAGCCAAATAGCCATAAAAGGGATTGTGAAGAAATGCACGAGCAAAATAAGCCTGTGAATTATCAATCGGCATATTCAATGCATTTGATTTAAAAAATGTTAAGGATACCTGTGAAGCTAAATCAAAAAATGACTGCGTTGAACCTACAGCCCATCCAAAAGTATCTATGCCCGTTAAATTGGAAGACGGATGAATATATTGTGGAAACAGATTGCCCTGAGAAGTGAGAATTGCTCTTGCAAAATGTTCATTTTCATCAGGAATTGCTAAAATAGGAGCAATCAATGCAGAAATAATTCCAAAACATATAATCGTTATAAAAGCAACCTTATGAAGATCATTTTTATTGTTGAAATAGTAAAGCAGACAAAAAAATCCCAAAATAATGGAAATTAAAATACTCACTAAATTAAATTTTATATGAACATTTTCCATTGATTGGGGAATTGTAGTAAGTATTATAACAAAAATTAAAATAAAATATGCTAAAAAATACCATTTGTTATCAATAATATTTTTAAATGATTTTTCATGAATATTCATCTTTACTCTCCATTATTTATATATGTAATATGGAGAGTAAAATACTTTCGTGTAGATTTAACCTCTCACTTAAGAGTCTAAGTATTCATGAAAAAAAGTAGAAGTAAAGAATTACTTCTCTTTGATTTCATTAAATGCGGTTGTTGCGGCCACTGCGCCTTCACCACATGCCACGACCCATTGTTTCAATCCTATACATACGTCTCCTACAGCGTATACATAATCAACATTGGTCTTTTGATCCTTATCAATGATGATGTGGCCTGATTCATCCAATTCAACACCTAATTGAGTAGCTATTTCAGTATGAGGTATATAACCGACACTGATGAATACACCGTTGATTGGCATTTCTGTTAACTCACCAGTCTGAGTGTCCTTTAGCACAACTGACTCGACCAGCATATTACCTTTAATCTCTTCAACAGTGGCATTATAGATAACATCTATGCCTTCCTTTTCAATCATGTTCTGCAGATGCTTTTGGGCTCTGAATTCATCTCTTCTGTGAACCAAGGTAACGTTTGCACCAAGGTTTTTAAGATAAATCGCTTCCTGAAGTGCACTGTTTCCTCCACCTACCATGATTATATCTCTTCCTTGGAAGAAAAATCCATCACATGTAGCACAGTAGCTGACTCCTTTTCCTTTGAATTCCTCTTCACCAGAAGCATTTAAATGTCTGTGTGAGCTTCCTGTAGCAAGAATAATGGTTTTTGATTTATACTCTGCATTATCTGTTTTAACAGTAAATCTGTATTCTCCGTCAGTTTTGATTACTTCTGTAACGTTTTCATTTTCATGAAGTTCACAGTTTTTAATTGCCTGCTCTTTCATGGTTTCAATTAATTTCAGGCCAGAAATGCTTTCAAAACCAGGATAATTTTCCATTTCAGGAACTTCACGACCAATTCCGCCAGCCAAGTCACGGTCTAAAATTAGGTTTTTAGTTCCTTGACGACCAGCATAAATGCCTGCAGTAAGACCACCGGGACCTGCACCTATAATTATAATGTCATATTCCATAATTTAACCTCAAAAAGGTTGGGATTTAATTGTTTAGATTAAATCCTGAACTGCTTTTTTAACATCATCCAAGTCTTCAGTTGGTTCAAATCTTCTAACTACATTACCTTCACGGTCAACTAAAAACTTAGTGAAATTCCATTTGATATCATTGTTGTCTTTATAATGTCTATCCATTGCTTTTAAAACCAATTTAAGTTTTGTTGCACCTTTTCCAGTGATATCTTTAAATGGCTGTTCGTTTTTTAAGTATTCAAATAATGGATCTGCATTTTCTCCATTAACATCAATCTTATCGAAGATTGTGTATGGAACTAACCATTTGTTACGGCAAACTTCTTTGATTTCAGCTGTTTCGCCAGGAGCCTGATTACCGAATTGGTTGCATGGGAAATCCAATATTTCAAATCCTTGTTCGTTAAATTCAGCGTAAATTTCATTTAGTTCTGTGTATTGTGGGGTGAATCCACATTTAGTAGCTGAGTTTACGATTAACAATACTTTATCTTTGTATTCTGATAAACTTACTGTGTTTCCTTCTCCATCTTTTACTTCAAAATCATAAATTGACATATTTATCACCTATAGAATAGTATAGACTTAACCAAGTTAAGGCTTGACTAAATATTTATTACAATTATTATATAAAGTTAACTAATTACAAATCCGCAGATTCAACGGTCAAATGATAAAGCATTTCCTTCAAATCAGTGAATTTGTCATTGGACAATTCCTTTGTAATTTTACGCTCCCAACCACAAGTCAAAACATTAATTTTAACAAAAGCCTCTTCACCTTTTTTTGTTAATGAAAGGACATTGCGGCTCTTATTATTTTCATCTTTCTGCTTTTCGACCAAGCCTTTTTTGACAAGTTTCTTTATCATTTTAGCAAAATTAGCCTCACTTACATAAAGCCTTTCAGCCATTTGCCTTTGGGAACTTGGCCCATAATACTTAATTGAATAAATGTAGGTCAGTTCACCATATGTAATGTCTACATCTTCCAGATTATTCTTTAAATAATTGTTATAGCTCAATAAGATATACTCCATATACAGGTTTAATGGAGTAAACATTATTCTGTCTTCTTTCCAATCAACATCAACCATAATCATCACAAATAATTCATATTATATTTCCAGATATTTATTAAGCAATTCTGATTGAAGAACACTTTTAGTGCTGACTTCTTCAAGTGTCAAAAACAGTTTCCATGGCATTGACAGGGTCAGGTATTCATCCGGAATGAAATGTCTTGTTTTAGACCTGCCTGCAAAATCAATAGGACCTAAAATAGGCTTTGGATCATCACTTTCATCCTGCTCGAATACAAAAGACCCAATGGACTGGCATGATGAAGCCTGAGGAGTTAAAATATAAGCATCTTTAGTTCTGAATGAAGAGTTAATTTGAATCATTGCAGTAAGTTCCAATGGATTTAGTGTAAATATTACTGATTTAGGAGTTTCTGCTTCTTCAAGATTTTCTATTGCCTTAAAAATCACATACTGACCTTCGTCATATATTGGCCTATTTTTAATATTGGTTATCGCTGTGTCAAAGTCACTATATATTCTTTCACCTTCAATAAACATTTCACTTACGCGAGGCATCCTATCCAATCTTTTTTGATAGGCTTTCCTATCTGGAGCTGATTCAAGTCCACATGAAAGAAAAGTAGCCTGAAAATCCATATCCTCCTGTGAGGAAAATCCGTCTCCCCATCCAAATCCTGTGGCAATTCCACCGCAGGTAATGTTTTCACGGCCAAAACAGGTTGTGTTTCTTTTTGCAATAGTTTGTGCTACAAAACTCATCACACATCCGCCACGACCTTCTTTAGGTCCTTTTGCATCAGAAGGTTTTTCGTCGGATTTTAAAAGAACAATTGGAGGAAACCTTAATCCCAATTCATTAGAAATATAACTTTCCATTTAAATAACCTCTAATTTATATTTTTATGATAAAATTAATAAAAGTTTTTACTTTATCCCCATGACAATATGAAATTATGAATAATTTTTATTGAAAACAAATTAAATTAAAATTTACTTCAATAATTATAATGGCCAATATCATAAGGTCTAATTAAATTAACTGATATTTTAATTTAATCAATAGCAAATACTATTAAGATTATTGCACAAAATTATTAAACAATATGGAAATCACAGAAGAAATTATCAGAAAAATTCATGAAAGGCTAAATGAAGTCTCACCTGTCGACTATGACTGTGGAAAGCTCTGCGGAGAAATCTGCTGTTTGTATGATGATGAAGATTATCCAAATGACGATTTAATAATATATCTGCTTCCTGGAGAAGAGATTTTATATGAAAACAGTGCATCTTTTAAAGTTAAGCACTTCAAAATCAGTGAAATCAAATATCCCCACTCATGGAAAGATGGAGTCTATACTGTAAAATGCATAAATCCTCCAAATTGCGAGCGTGAAATCAGACCTATCCAGTGCAGGACTTTTCCATTGATACCCCATATCACCAAGGACAATCATTTCCATCTTATTTTTGATGACAGCCAATACCCATATAAATGTCCGCTGATTAAAGATAATGTTAAATTAAATGATGATTTCATTAGGGAAACATACAAAACCTGGAGATTTCTGCTTCAAAACAGATTAGTCTATGATTTGGTGGATATGGATTCAAGAAAAAGGCAAAACAGTAAAATTAAATATAAAATCATCATTTAAGATAATTCACTTTATAAATTTTATAAGCTCCATCAGCATAACACTCTTCAAATGTCAGATTTTCATTGTTAAAGTCTTGCATGTCTTTTGTTGTGGCAATGTATGATACATTCAACTTATATAATTCATTGACATTGAATGAAACTAAAAATACATCTGTACTTATTAAAGTAAAATCAGTTGTAGAATCATTTTTAAAGTCAACTAAAACATGAGCATATCTATTGTAAATATCTTCATTTTCACCATTCTCATCAAATTGATGCCACTTGTCCAAATCAGGATAAACATTTATTGAATTAACAGTTTTTGCACCTGCAATGGTTAAATAATTAATAGGAATATCATGAGATAACCATATATCGTCGGGATTTTCCTGAACAATCATATTTACTTCATTTATGAAATCATTATCATACAATACATCGGTTCCCTGATCAATTGGATTTACCAATCCTCCTGCCATTAGAGAAATGACAATAGCACAAATTAAAAATACAATTTTTCCATTATCATCATGGGCTAAAAATATTGAAGAAAAGATTACTGAGTATAAGATAAATAACGCTACAATCATCCAGGTCACATAATAATCAGCAAAGAACAGTTTTGACAGATAAATCATCGCACCAGACAATACAAGAGAAATTACTATCAAAATCCTTTTATCACAGATTTCCCTTAAACTGGAAAGAGTCCTAATAAGCATCAGCAAAGAGATGAATGACATTACGCAAAACATTCTGGAAGTCTTCATATGGCCTCTTAAAGTAACTGACATTAAAAAATCAGGCAATTGTACAAAATAGAATACAACAAATAATAAATATAACACTAAAAGACCAAAAAGCAATTTATCTTTAGTTTTTTGCTTAAATAATACAATCAATGAAATTATTAACGGCATTGGGAAAAAGTCTATGATTACAGAATGCTCAACAACATTTAAAGGAACATTAATTTGCTGTATTGGGAAAAATACTGAAGGCACATAACTGACGAAATATTGCCAGTACCCGTCCCCATTAAAAACTTCACCACCAGGATATGCAGTATTCATGATAATTTTAATTGTTTCCATTGAATTATTCAATATATGAAACATAATTAACGAAAATATAATAAGAGCCGCTAAAATAATACATGCATCCTTTTTATTATAATTGAAATCAGCCCTATTTTTCAGAAATATCCATGCAGCCATCAGTAAAAATACATATGC
>JAFUBV010000099.1 GCA_017460025.1 Methanobrevibacter sp.
AGTCGGTGTTGTAACCCGTTCTGATTTAATTAATAACCCTGATGAAGAACAAATTGCTATGTTAATGAGTAGGAATCTTATTACAGCCAGTCCTGATGAGGATGTAACTGATGTTGCTAAAAGAATGATTGAAAACGATGTAAGAAGAGTTCCTGTTGTTAATGATGATGGTGAATTAGTTGGAATAATCACTTCATTTGATTTAGTATCTCAAGCTTTAACTAAACTTGAAATTGAGGATGCTGTTGAAAATTATATGATTACTACTGTCCCTACAACCTGGGAAAAAACTCCATTGAATGTTGCTTTTGAATCAATGAAACAATTCGGACTTAAATCAATTTTAGCATTAAATGATGATGCTCAATTGACTGGAATTTTAACTGAAACAGATTTCATTGCAGAAAGTGAGATTATCTCAGAAAGAAGTGAACACAGTTCTACTGTAGGTACTGAAGGAGACAAATGGTCTTGGGATAGTACTTCCGTATTATACATTGAAAAGAATCATTTAAAATTCACTGATAAAGTTGTTAGCGATGTTGCTGTAGGTAATGTTGAAGTAGCTAACTCTAAAACAAAAGTTTCAGACTGTGCTAAAAAAATGAAAACATTACATATTGAGCAAATTCCGGTTATCGGTGTTGAAGGGGACTTAGTTGGTCTTGTAAGAGCTAGTGACTTAATTAAAGCTTTAGTAGAATAACTGTGATACGATGGCCGTTAGTCCAGTTTTAGTTATTAAAATTGTTGATGACAGTTCTGTAGGTGTTAGGGCCCGATGGAGAGATGAATATGTTGAACATCATATTGTATTGAATTCTGTTCTTGCATATTGGTGGGCAAATGACTTACCTCCTGTTGTAAAGTTCTTGGAACTTTTTGAATCTGTTATTAAAAGAACTATTAACGAACTAACTCCTCACAAAACTTTAAAGTTAAAATACGAAGTAAAAGCCGATGATGATTTAGAAAAAGCTTCTCAAATCGAAATCAACCTAATTGAAGTTGAAGCGGATGATACCGGATTTAAAATTGATGGTAAAACATTGTTTTTAAATGGCCTTAGAAACTCATCAGATGGAGATGATCAAAAAACTCCCTTCAATGAAACTTATGACAAGGTTATTGAAACTCCGGATATTGTTTTAAAGAAATATATGGAAATGAAGAATAGGTAGTTCATATCTTTCTTCTGATTTGTGGCAATATGTCCATAAAGTCAAATAGTGCTTCATCATAATTTTCATAGTTATGGCCTTCAACTAGACCGTTTTGATTTATGCATATTTTTTCTAATTTTATTTTTTCTGAATCTTCACCAATTATTTTTTTTCTTAGAACTTTTTTTGTGTCATTGATGTTTATCGTATATGGCAATTGGTAGTTGAATTTATTATTTTCATAGTTGATGAATATCTCTTCATTATCATCAATAGGTGATAAATTTAGACAAACTTTTTTATATCCATATGATTTTAATTTATCATTAATTGCATTTAATGAATTTTGCTCTGTAATTTTTGAAATATCTTCTACTTCACATATACCAATTTCATTAAAATCCCTAACTTTGACCAATTCACAGCCACTTATTTTGGAAAGATAATTTTCACTTTTCCGGATTTTTTCAATTTTATCTGATGTGATTTGTGTATTGGTTTTGATTCTTGTTGCAAGGCATGTGGTTGATTTTGAATAGTTGATGTTGTTCCTATTGAGGTATTCATGAATCTCTTTTGAAGTTAGCTTAGCTTCAATTAGTGGTGTTTTAAAATCCATTCCATAGGTTATCAAAATTCCCGGCCTGTCCAAAACCAAATCGCTGATATTATTGCCGTCACATATGTAATCAAATCCGGCGTTCATTGCATAATCTCTGATTCCGGAATACATCTGATTTCTGCATGAATGGCATCTGTCAGGTAAGTTTTTTAAGAAATCCTCATCACTATAGAAGTTTAAATCTATTATGTGGTGTTTAACTCCAAGCTGTGATGCCATTTCCTTGGTATGATTTAAAAAATTGTCTGGAAATAAGTGATTGTCAATTGTTATTGCTAAAACATCGCTGCTTACTTTTGAAGCAATATATGTGATTAAAGTGCTGTCTGCTCCTCCAGAAAATCCGATAGCTACTTTTTTATCTTTTAAAATATTCTCAACGATATCAATTTTATTTTCCAATCTCATTTTACCATATCTGCAATATATCTGAGCAACTCTTTACCGTCTTCTTTTTTAATGTCTGGGGAGATTCTGATAAAATCAATAAGTTTGGATTTCACATCATCATCTAAATTAGAATGGGCCAATGTATGTGCATAATTGCGTTTAGGATAAAAAGTTGATTTGGCAATTTTAATCAATTCGTCTTTTTCGCTTTCAGAAATTATGTTTTCTTTCACTGCATTGGTAAAGACATAATCCATGTTAATCAGGGGTTCGGATAAACTTTCCAGTGTTTCACTGTCAAGCATCACTGCCACATCATCATCTGATGCGACTTTTCCTGTAGCATATTGCTTATAAACATATCCTATACCAATCATTCCCAATGAATCAAGTTCTGATGCTCTTAGTGCACCCATACTTGATGCACCAATAACTGTAACTCCACTGTCAATGACCTTTAAAAGTTCCTTGTGGCCAACTGACGAATTTTGATGAAACACTCCATCTATAATTCCAATAATATCTGGGTTTTCTTTCATATCAACACCCAAATCTCCTCTTTTGATTGGTCTTTTATAGATGACTTCAACATCATCATGTGAGTCCAGAATTTCTTTTGCTTCATCATAAGGGACAGATAATCCGCAGTATATTATAATTTTTACCATAAAATCATACTCTTAAAAATCTATAGCCTGCACGGCTTTGATCGATTGAATAAATCTCCATTTTTGGAATAACAACACGAACAACATCAACATCAAGTTCAGGACGTGTCAAGTCATAATACAGGACATGTTCTATTTCGTTCGCTTTCAATTCATCCAGTACGATGTCAATATCTTTGGTAATTGAATCTGTACTTCTGTTTTCAATATCGCTTAAACTAATTTTGTTTTCTTCCTGTTGGAAGTAATGTTTATTGATTCTTTTCATGCGTTCATAACCGGCAGTTCTTGCAAAATCTGCTCGCACGGTGTCTTCACGAGCTCCATGAATTTGAGTTGCTCTGCTTTGAGCCACTTCTGTCAATGCTCTTAAAATCGCAACTTCCGGGTCAAGATGGGTTCCAATTCCTAAAGTTAAAAGTCCAGCATCTTTTAACAATGTATCATCTGCTGATGCAGCTATTGTTGGAACATTGATGTCTGCTGTCAAATCCATTAATTTGACATTAATTTCATTATCGCTAAATTTTAAAAGAGCATCATTTACAACGTCGCTTTTAATGCTGTTTAAATCAATCTGTTTTGAATTCTTATGTGTTAACTCAAATATGCTCCATGCATCTCTTTCAATCACTTCAAACATTCCATGCAATATTGCTTCTTCTTTACTGTTTCCTGAAGCCAGCCCATTGGTATTTGATTTAAATAAGCTTGAAGCAGAATTATCCTCTAAATCATATGGGTGAAAAATTGCATTGGAAGGAACATAATAATCTTCATCACTAATCAGGTCATGACAAACGCTCCATTCAAGCACCCTATTTCCAATATCCTTTTTTTCAAATTCACTAGGTAAATTCAAGGATTTTGGATCAATGACATTTTCTTGTGATGAAATATCTTCTGTTGTTTTTAAAACAGTCTCATCATCTTGTCTTTCAGCAGAATACCTTTCAAAACCTTCCATCATTGCAGAAGCTTTAGCATGTTCAGTACTTATTCCTTTGCCCCCATAAATACTAATCGAACCTTCCTGGGAGGTTGGCCTTATTGCTGAAAAAACTGGAAGTCCAATCCTATCTAAATGTGTGATTTCGGTAATACGGGTAATTCCAGCAATTTTACATTTTTCCTCATTAATTGCGATTGTTTCGCTTGGCGGAATAATTCTATGAGTTCCTTTAAAATATTTAATTTCTTTTGATGTCATTTTAAAATCCTATTAAAATTCTAACGATGTTTTCAACACCTACTGTCATGGACATGAATGTCATGATGCCCGCAATAGCAATAGTAATTAGCCAGATACCAATATTCCATCTGAGCACTTTGGATCCATCCAAATTCCAAACAGGACTTAAGTTAAAAACAGCCAAATAACTGTTTGTGGAAAATCCTAAGGAACATACAATAAATATGAACTGCATGGTAGAGTCATAAAATGCGCTAGGGTAAATTGCAACTGCAATAAACAGAAAGACTAATGCAAGCACTATATTGACGACAGGTCCTGCCAAGGAGATAACTCCATTTGTTTTATCATCCAAGTAATTTCCGGCATAAGTATATACTGCACCAGGAGCTGCAAAAACAAAACCGAAAAATGATGATACTAATGCAAATATCAATCCTGCAGGCCATAGTTTAAACTCAGCCCAATAACCATAATGCATTGATGTGAATTTATGTCCTAATTCATGCAATATGAATCCTAAACCTAATCCAATCATTACTATTGGAAATATTTGCTGTAAAGCAGCAATATTTCTGCCTGAATAAAGGATTGAGAAACTTAGGGAAATAAAAATAAATGCAATAATCAAATCTCTTATTTCACTTGTTGTAACTTTAAACATAATTTTAAAATATCTAATTCTATATATAAAAGTTTTTTCTAAATAATTAAATATGCATATAAAAAATATTTTGAAAGATATGGAAAAAGATAACATTCAAGCTTATTTACTCACACAATTTACAAATATCGAATATATTTCAAATTATAAACCTACCAGTTTTGCTTTTTGCATCATTAAGGAAAATCCAATAATTTATGCTTCACAAATGGATATGGAAATTGCAAAAAGGGATTCATCAATCGAAGTCAAGGAATATGAAAAATTTGAGATAATGATTGATGAGATGAAAAGGGAAGGTATAAGAAATCTGGCAATTGAGCCAAGTCTTGTTTACAGTTATTATGAAAAGTTCAAGGATGATTTTGAAATAACTTCAAAAAATTATATTGATAAACAAAGAATGATTAAAAATCCTTCTGAGATTAAAAACATTGAAAAGGCAACTGAAATTGCACAAACTGCTTTTAAACAGTTGGATGTTGCTTCAAGAAGTGAAAATGAGGATGTTCTGGCTTTTGATTTGGTAAGATTAATGATTGAAAACGGAGCATCTTGCGAATCCTTTGACACTATATTGGTGAGCGGATCAAATACTAGTCTGCCCCATGCAATTCCACAGCCTAAATCCCTGGAAACTCCAATATTGGTTGACTGGGGAGCCAAATATAATGGATACTGTTCAGACAACACCAGAACTATTGTCTACACAGAAAAGCAGCATGAAATATTTGATATTGTTCGTGAAGCTCATGACAAGGCAATCAAGGCAATAAAGCCTGGTTTAAAATGCTGTGAAATAGATAAAGTTTCAAGAGATATCATCACTGAATACTGTTATGGTGACAGGTTCATTCACTCAACCGGCCATAGTTTAGGTTTGGATATTCATGAAACTCCAGGATTTTCTTTAAGGGATAAGACAATAATTGAAAAGGGCATGGTCATTACGGTTGAACCGGGAATATATTTGGAAGGTGAATTTGGGGTTCGCATAGAAGATACGATAGCTATTGAAAATAAGGGAAGAATTATAGGTAATTTGCCTTTATAATCCGAGATTTATGTACTTCTTAGATGAAACATTAATTCAATTAAGTTACTGAAACTATTCTAGTAACTACATATTTCATTTTATTTTATAATTTTTACAAAAATTATCAGGCAAAATATGAAAAATATTGAAATATGGTTTATTTCCAATAATCTAACTCTTCTTCATTAAGTCCAATAAGATTTGCCTTAAAAATCGGGTCTTTGCCTTCTTTTTTCTGTTTTTCATAATCCTTCAAGCAGTCAATGGCAATTTTTCCCATAATCATACATGTCGGCAGGTTAATGAGTGTCATACCTCCCATTGTAATGTCTGCCATTGCCCATGCGGCATCCATTGGAATGATTGCGCCGATAAATATGATTAAAGTGGCGAATATATAAAAAATGTTCATGAACTTTTTGGAAGGCTTATTCTTATTGTTCATGAAAGCCAAAGCATTGTCAACATAATAGAGATTTCCAAGAAGTGTTGTAAATGCAAACAGAACCATTGCAACAGTAATAAATATTGGTCCTGCTGTACCGAAAACTGTTGAAATTGCATTTTGCACATATGGTGCACCTGAAACTACCGCATCTCTTGTAACTCCAGTTGATAAACACATCAATGCTGTAGCAGTACATAAAAGCAATGTATCTATATAAACGGATAATGTTTGAACTAAACCCTGTTTTGCAGGATGTGACACTCTTGCAGATGCGGAAGCGTTTGGTGCAGATCCAACACCTGCTTCATTGGAAAACAGTCCTCTTTTTATTCCGTAAACCAAACATGAACCTAGAACTCCTCCAGCTATTGATTTGAAATCAAATGCGTCCTGGAATATTAGAATAAACATGGATGGTATGTTGGAATAATGATGATACCATCGGAAATATCAATTACTTTTCAAGTGCTCTCTCACTCTACCTTTTATAATATCAAATTATAAAAGTGTTAAGTATGGATAACGAGCTACTTGAAAATATATTTATAACAAACAACTATTCACACGAAACACGAAAAGTGAATAGGTCAGTAATGAAGAAGTATTGTGAATTCTATGGTATGAACCTTCAGGAACTGCTTGATGAAGCGGAAAAAGATGAAGCAGACAATGTCAAATGGAAACACCGCCGTGTTAAACATAAACTGCTTAAATACAGACAATTCCTTTTAGACAAATATTCTATAAACACAGTTAGAATACACATGTCTGTCGTCTCAAAATTTTACAGATTTTATGACATTGAAATCAATCCTCTACCAAGATTGAACATGAAAGCTGTGAAAAAACCAACACCAATCTATTATAAAGATTTGCCTGATAAGGAAATCATAAGGGAAGCTTTAGCAATTTCCCCACCTGTAATGAAAGCTATAATATTGTTTTCCTGCTCAAGCGGTTGTGCCAGAGCTGAAACATTGAGCCTGACAATTCAGGACTATATCGATGCATTATCTGAATATCTGCCGAACAAAAGAATGAACATCTATCAGATAATTGATTATCTGAATGACAATGACAATGTGATACCTACCTTTAACCTCAGGAGAATTAAAACAAACAAGTATTACACTACCTACTGCAGTCCTGAAGCGGTTAAAGCCATCAATGCATATATTCTGACAAGGACAGACAATGTAACTCCGGAAAGCCAACTGTTCAGGATGTATGAAACATACTTTATTGGATATTTCCAGAGAATCAATGATGAACTTGGTCTCGGCAGAGTCGGACATTACAGCAGATTCAGAAGCCACATGCTCAGGAAATTCCATGCTTCAGCATTGTACAATGACGGCATGAGTTTGGATAACGTGAACGATTTGCAGGGCAAGGCCAAAAACAAGACCGACCAGGCTTACTTCATGATCAATCCTGAAGATTTGAAATATGAATATATCAAGCATCTGCCAGCCATTACAATAAATACCGATGTCGAAAAACTGTCCATCAAATCTCCGGAATATATGCAGATGGAAAGGGAAAATAATGAATATAAACAAAAAGTTGAAAGAATGGAAGCTAATATAGCTAACATCATGGAACGTCTGGGCCAGGAGGAAGCAAAATAGCTTTGTTATATTTGGTGGAAATTATACTTTCCACTATCTTTTCTTATTTTTTTCTAAATAGCATTAAAACATTATTATGCTATTTTTATTATTAACTGAAGAGTGAAAAACTTTTTTTGATTATATAAAGCACATTATCAATAGCTTATGATATTAAAGTGATTGTGAGAAATAATTTTAAATCTGTGCATTTGGATGGAACCATCATCAAATTTTCAAGATAAATTGCACTTATGATATTATACATTTGATATTTTCTGACTTCAAATTTTGATTCAATGTTTAGAGAATTTTGGAAAAATACATGCCTTATCTTCAAGTATAACATTGTAATAAATGAACGATTAAGCCAAAAATAGAAAGCAAAATGTTTATATACACAAAATAACAGACTATGATTAGCCATTACGAAGTGAGGACAATTTTTATGAGTGAGAACAATTTTTCACACTCGTACAACTTTTCTTTTGTGAGGGCTGAAAATCAATATCTGGAGGTAAAATATCAAGAAAATAACAGGAAAAAAAGATCATTAAAAAAGGATTATAAAAAAAATAATTTTATTTGAATAACGAGCTAATAAATATTATTTTTCATTATAATCCTAAGGGGTCAGGTAAGAAAAATAAAAATAATTAGACACGTCGCGAAACAATGTTAAAAATTAATACTTTTCAAAACTTAACCCAATTTCTAGTTTATTTTAAGGAATATATAAACATTTGTACATTAAAAAAAGCAGTGTTTATCTTGTACTAAATATTCGGTAAAGAATTGAAAACTATTTTTAACCACGTACTATTTTTTATTTTTCAAAGACTTCTGACTCCTATTGCATTTTAGACTGTTGATCATTTACACCCACATAATGATGGGAAAACATAGGAGAAGAAAAACAATGTGTGAAGTAATAAAACCCCGGATGAATGAAATAATAATTTTCAATAACTTCAGGGCACTTGAAGAAGTCATTGCAGAAATTCAGGAAACTGAAAACATACGCAATGAAAGGGAATTCTTCCAGTCATACAGAATCAAGATAATGAAACTGGATTAACACAAGAGACGATGAATTAAAAAATATAACAGGAGTCTAAAATCATGTTAGAACAAGAAGTAAATGGGAAAACACATGTCTTAGTCCCAAAAGACATATGGGACGATATAATGGCAATGTTCAATGAACATTTGAATAAAGGTGAATAGAATGGACAGCTATTTGCCAGATTGCGGAATCGAACATAATCAGTTCGAAGACAACTACCACGGCATCCTTACCCACAGCGGTGAAATCAAAGTTGCCAAAGGTGATGTTGAACAGGAAATCCTCTACATTGATGATGACGGTATCGTATTGGTGGACGGCGGCAAAAAGGCATACCAGACACTAATCCATACCAAGCTATTGGCATTAATCCAATATGCAAAAGCTGGAGATATCGGACTCATCAAGTTCATAAGAGGAGAGGCTTTCATTGTCGGATTCAGGAAAAAAAGGAGTGAATGAAATGGAAAGTACACTTCTTGAAATGCAGCAAAAACTTACTGATGGATACTGCATCGGTTTTCACTATGCAAATGAAGGCATTCATTTTCTGCTATCAAAATCAGATGAATTCCATTTGCTAAACGAAAACACAATAGCAATCCACAGGAAAAACGGAACAATCCAAATAATCAACCTGAACTTCATCAGTGAAATTCGCATCATAAGGAAGTCATACAGATGAGCAAACCAGCAAGATTATATCCGAAAAAGGAAATGAAGTTGAATCCAAAAGTGATTTGGATTGGAAGTATAATATTCGCCATAGCTATCGGATGGTTTGGAATAACAATCTCCAGCTTTGGAACATTATAAAAGGTGATAAGAATGGTAAAAGCCGAACTAATAGAAAATCCACAGGAAACAGAAATAGTCAAAGTCGATACCGTCCCTGATGTCGATGTTGCAATTGAGCAATGGGACGCCTATCAGAGACTATGCAAAGGATTATTGAATGACAATGACTATCAGGAAATAATTGTTAAGGAAAAAGATGAAAACGGAAACTACGTTAAAGTAAAAAGACACTTCAAGAAAAAATCAGCATGGCAGAAACTCTCCCGTGCATTCAATGTCGATACCGAAATAGTGGATCGTGAAATTGAAAGAACAAAAATGGGAAGAGTCAGAGAAGCATACTACTGCGTTAGAGCATCACTTCCAAATGGCCGCAGCGTTGAATCAGATGCATTATGCTCAAGGTCCGAGAAAGGAAAGGACAAAGTTTCAGACCATACCATAATGTCAACTGCAAAGACACGTGCTACAAACCGTGCAATAGCTGAACTCATTGGAGCAGGAGAAGTGTCAGCAGAAGAAATGTCAGCTGAAAAGATTGCAGGACAATCAAAATTTCTAAAAGAGGACAATAGCTAGTTCCTCTTTTAATATTTTTAGGAGAGAATTAAAATGAGCTTTGAAAACAGCAAACAAACAATATTTACAGGTACACAATTGGATTATGAAGAAATTGTAGAAATTCCGGAAGGATATGAAAAAGCAGAATTAAAAGACTTTGAAGATGGAACCCTAATCAGAGGCAGGCCCGAAATGGCTTCAGTCACTTCTTTCACATTTGACGATGACGGCGAAGAAAAAACCGTAAACAGATTCAAATTATACATCTTCCAGGATGCAGACAAAATATATGTTGAAATCAATGTTAACCTTAAAAATGATGGTGACCTCCACAAAAACGTCAGGAAAGGAAGTGTATTATTTGATTTCCTAACCAGCATCCTTGAATTGGAAAATGCAGGTTCAGTTGGCAAATCCAATATTTTAAGAAATGTTGATCTTTCCGAATACCGTGAATTCGTAAACAGGTTAAGTGAAATGACTATTCAAGTCAAAGAAAGATCCGGAACCTACACATTCTACAGTTTCATTGTGAGGGACGTTCAGGTATAGGTAATTAAAATGAGTGAAGGAAGTTCAGCTATACAAATCAAAAAAGCTATCGGTAATGTCTATAAACCGGATTATGAGTTTACATACTTTAAAAACATAATCAGTGCTTTCTATTTGCAGGGTACCGACCCAGAAGTTGTAGAAAAAATTCTTACTGAATTATACAACCAACTTCCTTCTCATGAGAAAACATTAGATGAAATCATCAAACTCTTCGAAGACATTTATTTGGGCGATGAAAATCCAAACAGTGGGATAAAAGGCATTGAAAGATTCATTTCAGACAAATATGACAAAAAGACCAGCATTTTGGTAGGGCGTGAATTAAATAGAGCAATCATACCATATGATACAAACAAGATTTACAAACTCCAAACCGGCTCCAACAAATATATCGTTATGGACTATCGGAACAATGAAGTCACTACACAGACTATTGAATGGAAAAAAGGAAATGAAGTGGCTGATTACACCAGAGTATTGTTCTGCTATCCTATGCGGATTACAATACATGACAATCCGATAAGTGAAGCCGGAAGAACCTTCAGCATCGAATGGAGAACAACCGACGGAGGACATTTCCATACCAAAGACATGAACATCGTTGAAATAGAACATTATCTCATTGAACACGGTTATGTCCTCTCACGTTACCAATCTAAAGATGTTGTTCCTGGTTTAATTCAAATAGCTATTGAAAACAATTTGGCAATAATCAAAAACGAAATAGAAACTCCCGGTTTCTACTATAACGATGAAACTAAAAGCCTGACAATAATAGAATTTAAATTAAAAGAAGCTGACATTAACAAAATGAATATGGCTTTGGATTTGATTGAGGATTTGAGAAATTATTTCATCGGTCAGGAAGGAAAGCTGGCTACAACACTAAAGCATGCAATGATAGTTCCTTTCGGTTTTGCCAAAAAGCAGATGGGATTGCCTTTGGAGAACCTGATTCCATACATATTTCACTTTGGGAAAGGTGGAAGCGGTAAAACTACTCTTGCCCGTATTGGAGCTTACTTTTATGGCGAACCGGATAGTGAAACTGATATTGGAGGGTCTGAATTCGATACCGTTCCAAGAATCGGTGCTCAAATATCAAAATCCACATTTGGATTAATCATCAATGAACCCGTTGGTGTCTTCAATTGCAAAAGCTGCACGGAGACATTGAAAACATGTGTGGAAAGGACAAATGCAAGACGCAGATATGAAGGAAGGAACTTAGCTATTATCCTTGCATTATCTACATTGTCTTTTACATCCAATAGCCCGTTGCCCAATGTCGAAGGTTTGACAAGAAGATTTGTTCAGCTAATGTATACTCACAGTGAGAAAAAAACAGATGATGAGAAAAGGGAATTTATGGAGCATTTTCAAATGAACTCTCCCAAAGATTGCCTGTTTCATCATTTGAAGTATCTTGCGGACTTTGTGGTGAATGAAATTAACAAGGATATAGAATTGTTAAGACTGCCTTGGCAGGAACTAAGCAATGAACTGATTAAAAGAGCATATGCCAAATGTGAACGTGAATGTCCAGATTGGCTATTGACATTTGCCGAATCAGTAACGCCTGAAGATCTGGATGATGAAGAAATCGAATATCTGAGAATGTTTTTCATTGACGAGATCAACAAGCACAACAAAAGCATTAAGGTCTATTCAGCAGAAGACGGATATCCAATCAAATATCACGACTATTTCACAGATTCTGTTAAAGACTCAAATGACTTCTATGAACGTGTCTTTAACATTATCAATGAGCGCCTGATACCTTATATGGTGCTGCATCATGGCCGTGATGGTCTTGACTATGTCTGCTTTACAAGCGGACTTAAAAAGGCATTGAAAAACGCTAATGAAGTGTGTTATGACGTGAAGGGAATTGCTGAATTGTTAGGTTGGGAATACAAATCCGTAAAAATACCCAAATCTACAAAAGTTATGATTGTCAGGTTTGATAAGTTTTTAACATTCCTATATCCGAACTTAAGTGAAAAGGAGGTCAATAAATAAAGTAACTTGCGAGGTAACTTTTGGTAACTTGAGGTAACCTGAGACCCAAGTTACCTCACCGAAAAAATTTAAATGATTTTTAGCCCTTTATTTTTTGATTAAAGCTATTTAAATTCATTTAATTTTTTCACATTCTGAGGTAACCTGACACCCCCTGGGAGGGGGCCTATAGTAGTGAAAAATACTTGTGTTTGCCAGGTTACTGGGTTACCAAGTTACCTTATTTTGATAAGTTACCAGGTTACCGGGTTACTTTGGAAGCGAGCTGATAAATATGATTAAATGTGACTGTTATCCAAATCATGAAATCTGCAAAAACAAAAACACATGCGAATTTTGGATACCCTTAAATCAAAAACTCAAACAATTAAATCAACAGATATCTTATGAGTTGAAAATATTAGAAAGTCTAAATCAAAGAAAAAGAGACTACTTCAGAATTCTATCTGAAATTCAACAGGGAAGATATACTGAAATAGTAGCTATTGACAGAAGATTAAAAAGAGTACCAAAAAAGAATGCAAGAGGAGAATCAATATTAAAACCAGAAGATGTGCAGGTGGGATTAAATTTTAATGTCATATCTAAAGAGATAACTGACACAGAAACAATAATTCATGAATTAATAATTAGAGAAAACAATATCTTAAAAATATTAAAAAAACGAGCTAATATACCCGAACAATATAATAATTACATTAAATGATGTACTTAGTTTAAAGTACATCTTTATACATTTTAATTTTATCTATCAATTCAATAAACCTTTTATCAATAAATGTAATGCTTGGTTGTATTTTTACTTCACTAAATTCATTATATTTCATTACACAAACTTCACCTTCAATATCAACTTCATTTATTAAACTTTTTAGAAATTCATAATAGTCTAAATGAAGGTCTAGTTCATATTTTAATATTTTACCTGCTAATTCTAACAGATAAGAATTCATATTCTCCATGTGTTTATAAATATCAATTAAGTCATCCGATTCTTGAAATTCAGCATCATTTTTTAATTTTCTAATATTTAAATAATCTTTTTTAATATAAAATTTAGCTTCAAGAGGTTTTAAAAAACCACTTCTAGTAGCTTTTATTGTGAAATCGGGAATTTTAGAGTGACGTACTTCATTTTGTAATTCATAAATTATCCTATAAGATAAATGTTCATAATGTAAGTTATTTCGCAATTCATTGAATTCATCAACTAATTTTTTTTCATAATCTCTTTTCACATTAACCTCATATTGGTTTAAAAACAAAGTAACGGATGATAGGTAATCGTTAAGTAGTTTAAAAAAAATAAAAATGATTTCATTAATATTTACAGATAGGGGATAATAATTTATGTTATCATTATATGCTTTTTCAAAATTTTTTAATTCAATATAGCTATAATCAACCATTCTAAAAAAGTATAATTTAACATTTAACTTTTGCATAAAAACAGAAGCCTTATTAAACTTATCATATTCATCAACAGAAAGTTTTCTGATGAGTTTAAAATTGTTTTCGTCATGAAGAACATTTAAATAATAATCATCACTCATAAATAACCATTGAACTTTATAAATTATATGATTTATTATATTCTATAACATTATGTAGAATACCATTTATCCACATTAACTCTTTGTGATTGTTTTTCTCCAACTATTTTTTCATAACCCCCTGTAAATGCCACCACACAGTCATCATGAATAGCTTCATTGGGATAAGCTGTAATTTTTTCTAAAAATTCCATGGCCCATTTTTTCGTAAACCCTGTTCTATCCCTCCCAACTAGGAAAATTCCATTCTTCTGAATATCGGCTGAAACTCTTCTTGCCCTATCAATTTTGTTTTCTCTTGAGTTACCAGCACCTGTAGTGAACCCTCTTCTGTTTAACTCATCAATTATTAATAATCCGAAGTTTTTACCTGTGCTTCCATCGAGTTCTATGTACTGTACATCTGACTTGTCACGTGCAGCAGTATTCAGTATTTCATTGATCAAGTTTCTTGACTCAAGTTGAAATTCATATGAATCCAGGATGTAAATATTTCCAGTTAGATCTTTAGCTAGTAGAACTCCTGCAGTATAATCTGGATCACTACCTTTCAATTTGTCATCGTTCAATACTTCAGTAGCTGCAAGATCCCAATATCTGATAATCTTAACTATTGGAATCTTCACGTATTCATCGTGAGAGATTATGTGGAAGTCTGATTCATCGAATAGCTGACCTTTAATAGATGCATACCAGTTACCGTTCATTAACTGTTCACGTGTGACTCTATCAAGACCCATAAGATATTCTTCATAGTCTTTTCTATCTAAATAGATATTATCTAAATAGCTGGAGCTGATGAATCTGATTTGTGATTTGTCCTGAATGTCTGTATCTATTTTTTCTATGAATCTTTCACGTACCCATTTGTTTCCACGTTTTCCAGGATTACTAGAGCACATTAACTGTGTTGGGAGTTTATTGTCTTTTGTTTTCCTTACTCTTGACCTCATGTAGATATATTTGAATCTTTCAAGTTGGGTGAGTTCGTCAATGCCTATGAATTGGTATTCAGAACCTTGATAAGTATCCAAGTCGTTAATGTTTCTTAAGTACCCAAATGTTAGTGAATTGCCGTTTGGAAATGTCCATGAGTGTTCTGTTCCATCCCATTTTGGTCTAATAGCTGGGTCTCTTTGAATCTCTTTTCTGTTAAGCCATTGACTAGCTTTATGGATTAAAGCTCCTTTACGCTTCAGGTCAGATAATGTTCTTCTCAAGATTAATGCATGGTATTCATTGGCATCATCCTGAACATAGAATAATGCCCTCATTAACAGACTGGTTGATTTACTTCCTCCTGCAGCACCACCAATCAAGACTTCCTTTTCAGTTGCCAATATCATTTCAGCCTGTTTTGGAAATGGAGAAAATGGAATATACGGATTCTCATATACACATTTCTGAAGAATAGCTTTATCTCTAGCATCTAAATAGAATTCACCGTTTTCATTGTACATTGTTATCATCTATTTGCTTTGCGAGGATTTCTATTTCATTCATTATATCTTTTTGTGAGATTTCAATTTTCTTATCTTCCAATTCAAGAACACGATTTTTAAATAATCTATCCATCTCATCTTTAAATAATCTGTTTTTAGCTTCAAATGCTTTAACAGATAATTCTAAATAACGAATTTTCAATTCAGCCAAATCCAGTAA
>JAFUBV010000100.1 GCA_017460025.1 Methanobrevibacter sp.
ACAAGCATTTTTGCAGGAGGAATAACTGGAGCGATTTTAGGATTTTTGCCGGGTTTTGGTCCTGCTCAGGGAACAGTGATTGCTCAGGCTGCAAGCGGAGCCAGCGATAATGAGGATGATGATACGGTAAACTTTTTGCTTGCAACATCAGGATTGAATATTTCTGACTGTCTATTTTCATTAATGGCAATATATATTATAGGTAATCCTAGAAGCGGTATTGCAGTGTATATGTCTTATTTGATTTCTGACATGACTTTAAATCACCTATTGATTTATATTTTCGCTTCTCTTCTGGCAGTTTCAGTATCATTAGTTTTAGCGTTAAAATTAGGAGATTCATTTTCTGGATTAATGGCTAAAGTGGATTATAAAAAGTTATCGATTGGCGTTATTCTGCTTCAGATAGTAATTTTATTTATATTTATATTCTATTATCAGGCACCATTTGCTTACATGATGCTTGCTTTGATTACATCAACAGCAATGGGGATGCTGCCACATTATCTTGGTGTAGGTAAATCTCATCTGATGGGCGTTTTGATTATTCCTGCTATAGTTATCTACATGCAGATGTTTATATAAAAAATGAAAAAAGGATTTTTTTCAAATCCTTAAATTATCTATCAATAACATCAGAATATATTAATCCAACAGTTCTGAAGAAGTAAATGAATAGCATTGATGATAAGACACATTGGATGATAAATAATACAATTATGACAAACAGCAATATCGGATCAAAATTGAAATTATTGATTATGTATAAAATTATGCTTGAGGGAATAATTGCAATTACTTGTACAATGGAAATCACTATAATATTTAATATCATATTTTTGATTCCAATGGTCTTTATATCTTCATATATTTCACGAAGCTTAAAAGCCTTCCAGAAATCTCCTAAATATGCATATCTTCCAATGAGTGCTATTCCAATTATTAGGAATATGTAAAATATCGGATCAAAAGTAAGGTGTAAGGGTCCAAAATCAAAGTTTAATACAAAACTTATTATTTCACTGTAAATAAAAGCAATTATGATAAATATTGTAAATCCTTTGGATAATTTCTTAATCGAGAAGTTTGGAACTTCATCTGTTAAGTCACATCCTGATTTGACGATTTCTAAACCGAAATTACCCACCAATATGAAACAAATCATCGGTAATAACCATAGAAAAATGCCGAAGATGCTTTCAACTTCAGCAATACTGTAACCAACTGTCCATGACCAAATCATAATGATTGCAAATGGGAGCAACTTGAGCAATGTCTTTTTGTCGGAAATCGAAAATTTATAAGCATTTTTTAAAATATGTAATGGTAGCATGATATTCTCTCCATTTTTCTGTTTATTAAGCTTAAATTTCAAATTTAAATTATATAAATATATTGTTATTTTAACACTTTTATCATAATTATTATTCATTTATTTCTCTAAATAAAGTATTTTTTCATTGGTGATTTGGTTAGTTTTAGTTCATTATATAGTACATTTAAAAATTCTGAAAATCTGTTAAATTCCACTAAAGTTAGTGAAATCTAGGGTATTGGAAATATACGCGGATATATCATATAATAATTATAAAAATTAAATATTTGTTTCACTTAAAAAAGGTCATGGTCCTAGGGAAAGATAATGTATTAGATAATCAACACATTATCTGCAATTTCTTCTGCTTTTTTTATTATTTCTGAAGCATCATCATTTGGAAATGCATCGATAACACATAAATCAACTTTTGGAGTTTTCAAATCTTCAAAAGCTTCATTATATATTTCATAGTTCCCGTCAATTTCATTGACTTTCAGATTTTCTTTTAAATTTTCAATAGCCTGTGGATAAATGTCATTGAATATTACTTTTTCAAATCCATATTTCAGTAGATATATTCCTATTGCACCGCTGCCGCACATTGCATCAATTGCAATGCCTTTTTCTATTTCATTATTTTCTAGGTAGTTGTGCAGTTTAATCAGTTTTCCTTCTGTGGTTGTTGCAACTTCAATGTGGTGTCTGCTCTGATTTTTGTTGATTATTATTTTGTCATTTATCAGTGTTCTCATAACGTTTGTCTGCATGTCACACCCTGCCAATAATTCGAAATGCTTGATTTGACTGTTTTTGTTCAGTTGCCCTACAGTTTCCTGTGGACTTCCTTTAAGAACTCCTTTAACTTCAGGCACTTCTTCGATTAATCTTGATGCAACTTTGCCTGTAAAATCTGGATGAAGTATGATTAATGCATCTTCATTTATGAACTGTGGGTTAAAACTGCTGTAGTAGAATTCACTTAACGGCACTGGACTGTTTCTTCTTAATGTAGCGTTCTCAGGTACTATTTTCTCCTCAATCATTATCTTTAAGATGTGGCTCATTACTATATCGAGAGGTCTTTTGCCGCAACTGCATCTTTTGTAATTAGCATCAAGGATTTTTAAATTGATTAAATCGTTTAATGGGTTGAATTTCTTTATTTGAATATCCTCACAGTTTTCACATTCGTTTAATTTTTCAATTTTTTCATCTAAATTTTCAAAAGTCGTTATACAATTTTTACCACAGCTGCATTTTCTACTCATGTTTTAATATTGATTTGACTTTATAATTATAATTTCACCCGTAATAAAAATTTATTAATAAGTATTACAATATTATTCTTACGAAAATTTATGAAAGGTGATTTGTAATGAACAGATTAAAAGACAATAATAGCTCAATTCCAATATATGAAGTATTCAAACAAAAATATACTCCTGAAGAAAAGGTGCTTTTAGCAGAAATTCGAGAAAACCTGGTGGATTTGGCAATATCCAGTGGTGAAGACTTTCAATTAAATGAGGCCAAATTATTCAATGATATTAAAAATTTTTTATTTAATAGATTATCATTTGAATCCGGAAATATGTCTGGTGAATATATTGATTCATTGTCCAGAAAGCTATTGCAGGATATTGTGGGTTATGGTCAAATTGATCCGTTGATTCATGATGATGATTTGGAAGAGATAATGATTATTGGGATAAACAAGCCCGTTTTTGTATATCACAGAAAATATGGAATGATGAAAACCAACATCGTTTATAAAAATGAGGAAGAGTTAACTGACTTGATTGACCTTATGGCAAGACAGATTAATAGAAGAATCGATCAGGAATCTCCAATTCTGGATGGCAGATTAATGGATGGCTCAAGAATCAATGCAACCATTCCTCCAGTTTCTGCTGACGGACCTTCTTTAACCATTCGTAAATTTAAAAAAGATCCATTCACCATAATTGATTTAATTAATTATAAGACAATTTCTCTAGAACTTGCAGCATTTTTCTGGTTATGTTTTGATGGATTAGGGGTCAAATCAGCAAATGCAATAATCTCTGGAGGAACAAGTTCTGGAAAAACAACTACCTTGAATGCATTAACGTCATTAATAAATCCGAAAGAAAGAATCATAACAATTGAAGATACTTTGGAACTTCAGATTCCTCATGAACATGTCATTCGAATGGAAACAAGACCATCTAACACTGAAAATCGTGGTGAATTGACAATGAATGACTTGGTTAAAAATTCTTTAAGACAAAGGCCTGACAGGATAATTGTTGGTGAAGTGAGGGCTGATGAAGCCATTACATTATTCACTGCATTGAATACTGGACATTCCGGATTCGGTACTCTCCACTCTAATGATGCGAGAGAAACTATAACTAGATTAACCAATGAACCAATGTCAGTTCCGGAAATAATGATTTCAGCCATAGATTTCATTGTAATGCAGAATAGAATATACAAGCCAAATGGAGTTTCTTATAGGCGCATTAGTGAGGTTGCAGAGGTTGTCGGTATTGAAGAAGGTACTGTTCAGTTAAATAAGATATTTGAATGGAATCCTGAAACGGATAAGATTGAAAATGTAAGCATTGCATCAAGAACATTATCTGAAATAGCTAAATTAAGTGGCCGATCATTAAATGATTTATATAAAGAAATTGGAAATCGTCAGATTGTGCTGGAGCATATGTTGAATAACAATATTCGCTCTGTCAGTGCAGTAAATGCAGTAATCGAATCATATTATTCTGATCCTCAAAAGGTGTTAAATCAAATTATTTTAAATGGATAGTGGTCTGATGTTTGATAAATTATTCATAGGTGTTGGAAATTTGGTTTTTGTAATTTATGACTTTGTAACAAATTTTAAATTTCCCTCATTTGAATCCGGTGAAAAAACAGAATCCGATTGGTTTAATTTCAACCCTTCGGATAATGTAAAAAAAGAAGATGAAAAATTTCAGGAAATTAGGGAATCTTTCATTAAGAACTTTTCATCAAAAACAGGCATTTTTATTTTAATGTCAATGTCTCTGGGATTATTTGCAGTTTTTGGCTTTGAAATCTCAGCAATGTTTCTTGTAATAATGGTAATGGTCTATCTGTTTTTGGTTGTTTATCCCCAAATTAAACAGAAAAGAAGTTATGCTGATTTAAATCAGGAATTGCCTTATGCTTTGCGCCATATGGGTATAGAATTAAAGTCAGGTAAGGGATTGCATGATACATTAATGGCTGTTGCCAATGCTAATTACGGTTCATTTTCGGATGAGTTAACGAGGGTTTTGGAAGGGGTTCGTTATGGCCAATCAACTGAAAATGCGCTTTTGGAAATGTCTAATCGTGTTGATTCTGATGGTCTTTCAAGGTGTGTTCAACAGATTGTTGGAACATTGCGTGTAGGTGGTAATTTGGCCAATAGCTTGGAGATTATTGCGGCAGATATTTCATTTGACATGCATGTTAAGCTGAAAGATTATTCGCAGAGGCTGAATTCATTCATATTAATTTATACATTCATTGCGATTTTGGCTCCAGTTATATTATTAATAATGTTAATGGCAGCGTCTACTGTTATGGGGGACATATTGCCTTCTAATATTATAATGGTAATGTATGTTGGATTATTCCCGATGATTGTGGTATTTATGGGTGTTTTAATAAAAAAATTGGAACCTAAAATTTAATGGGGAATCCATTAAATTAGGTTTTTTGTTATAATATGTTTTCAATACCTTTTGATGCTAAAAGTCCAACAAATGATCCTTGTGGTGTCATTACAATATTTCCTTTTGAATATTGGTCAAGTGCCACATTAATCATTGCTGTTTTTTTATCCGGATTGGTTGCTGATTCGGCAACAGCTCTTACAATATCTAAAACGGCATCCCCTCTTGACTCTCCGCCACTGGATTGTTCTTCACGAATGATGTCAATACCGCTTGCATTAACATAGCTTCCATTAATATTTAATGGTGACGCAACATCAAGAATGGCATCTAATCCTTCACTATTTATTGCTACAACTGCATCGATTGGTATTTGGGTTTGATATTCTACGATTTCTTTTGCGAATTTCATAGATTCTTCATTGTCTTTATACCAGAATCAATCATGCAGTAATAATTTTGATCCTGCCCCTTGAGCTTGTGCTTCTAATGGTTCTGATGCATTTGGATGTGTCATTCCATGAGGATAAATTGCAGTGTAATTTTGTATTTCTCCATCTTTCATATAAACGATGAATGCCATATCACATGCGCCCATTCCGGGTCTTTTTTCACTTTCATCTATTGCACAAACTAAAATATGACTTTCGCCTGAAGATAAGTCTCCGCCACTATTGATAAAAAGAGCTCCTGCAATAATTGTTATTATTCCTATGATGATTACAATAATTATTGCAATAATTATTTTTTTTCTTCTATCCATGTCCATTACCTACACAAATTAGATATATAATAAAATGTATTGTCTTATTATTATTTAAAAATTAGCTTTAAATGATTTTTGTGAGGTTGAAGTTAAAATAAAAAAATAGTTGGGTGCATTGTATTATCTAATGACAATTGCATCCAAAGAAAAATGTCCAAATTTTTTTAAAAATTCTTTTTACAGTATTTGTTTCATTTGCTGCTGATACCCAGCATATTGGTTAATTTATTGTTGCAATTTAAATCACTTTTTCTTTAATAATAATATAATATTTTTAACTATATAAATTTTGGTATGACTAAAAATAGCATAAATAGGTGAAATTAAATATGTTAGACATATTTAATTTCGTGAGAGTAGTTATATGTTTTTTATTAAATTAGAAAAGAGAGTATAAACTAATTTAATAACAATCGGAGTGTAGTAATGTCGTTTTTAACCAACAACACATTAGTAATATTAAATTAGATATTTAGGTGTACCTAATTTTTTATCACTAATTATAGATAGATTGTCATTGTATATAAAGTTTTTTATTTTTTTAGGCAATCCTAAATTTTTAATTAAAAAAAGTTAAAGAAGTTTAATTTTGGCTTTAAACTTCTTTTGAGGAAAAATATATGGATCTTTTTTAAATCTTTGGAGCGTGTATTTTTTGGTAATTTTATTACCTCATTTAATATATTACTGCACATCATATTAATAAAACTTACTATTTTTTTAGGTATACCTAAATATTATTTTTCTTTTGGTATGCCTAAACATTTAAATAGAATAAAAATAAAACTTTATATTATGTTTAGGTTAGCCTAATCTTTGAATTTTGAAGTTAGTAGAAACTTAAACTAAGATGATTTTTTTCAAAAAAGGGTGATGTTTATTAAGATCTTTGTATCTTAATAAATTTTATCTATTTAATTCAATAAAAATGGGAGAATGGTTAATGAAAGAATTAATTGTAGGATTAGCTGGTAACCCAAACGTGGGTAAAACTACAGTATTCAATCAATTAACCGGTATGCGCCAACATGTAGGTAACTGGCCTGGAAAAACCGTTGAAAGGGCAGAAGGTAGTTTCAAACATGGTGACTATGAATATGATGTTGTCGATTTGCCGGGAAATTATGCATTAAGTGCTCATTCTATGGAAGAAATTGTTTCAAGAGATTTCATTGTAGATGATGACTCTGATGTAATAATTAATGTAGTTGATGCGGCTAATTTAGAACGTAATTTGTATTTAACAGTTCAAATGATGGAATTAGGTGCTAATTTAGTAATGGCACTTAACATGAACGATTTTGCTAAGAAAAAAGATCACATCATTGATATTAAATTAATGAGTGAATTATTAGGTTTCCCAGTAGTGGAAGTTAATGCAAAAACCAAAGACGGTTTTGATGATTTATTAACTGCTGTTGAAAAAGCTGCTGCAAACCCAGTTGACTCCAGTACTAAATTATCATATGGTGATGAGTTAAGAGAACACTTAGGTGATCTTCAAGGAGTTATCGAACAAGATAAATCCTTACTTGATGTTCCTTCAATTTGGACCGCAATTAAGTTATTAGAAAAAGATTCAATAGTTATAGAAAAAGTTCAACAATCCAGCATGAGCTCCAAAATCATGATGGAAGTTGACAAAGTCAGTAAACACCTCATTGATATTTTCTCTGAAGGTGCAGAAGAAGTTATTGCAAATGCAAGATATGCATTTATTGATGGTTTAATGGCTGAAGCTGTTAAAAAACCTGCTGTTGAAAAAGAAACAACAACAGATAAAATTGATAAAATTGTTACAAACAGAATTTTAGCACCTATCATATTTATTGTTATCATGTGGCTATTGTTCCAGTTAACATTCACAATTGGAGCACCTTTCCAAGATATGATTGATGAATTATTCGGTATGATTGCAGAAGCAGTTGCTGCATTTATCCCTAATGAATACCTAGCTTCATTCATCTGTGACGGTATCATTGGAGGAGTAGGTGGAGTTCTTACTTTCTTGCCAATTATTATTCTAATGTTCTTATTCTTAAGTATCTTAGAAGACTGTGGTTACCTTGCAAGAGCTGCATTTACTTTAGATAAAGTTATGCACAAATTAGTAGGTCTTCACGGAAAAGCATTCATTCCTATGATTTTAGGATTTGGTTGTGGTGTACCTGCTATTATGGCTACCAGAACAATGGAAAATGAAGGGGACCGTATGCTTGCTATGATGCTTGTTCCATTCATGTCTTGTACTGCAAGATTACCAATTTATGCTATTTTTACCGCAGCATTCTTTGCTGAAAATGAAGGTACTGTTTTACTTATAATCTACTTATTAGGTATTGTTGTTGCTCTTATTGTTGCAGGTATCCTCAAAAGAACAATGTTTAAAGGAATGTCCACTCCATTTGTTATGGAACTTCCAACATATAAAGTACCATCCATTAAAGGTGTATTATTACACACTTGGGAAAAAGTAAAAGGATTCTTAAGAAAAGCAGGTACTATTATTCTTGCTTGTTCCATCGTTTTATGGGCTTTAAGTATCTTCCCATTAGGTGTAGAATACGGATCTGCTGACAGTGTTTTAGGTATGATCGGTAATGTAATTGCTCCAATATTCGCTCCTTTAGGATTTGGATTCTGGCAAGCTGCTGTAGCTATTATTGCTGGTTTAGCTGCTAAAGAAGTTGTAGTTGCAACCTTTGGTACCTTAGCTGGTATGGAAGAAGATGATGAAGATGGTATTACTTCATTAGTACAGAGTACTTTCACCCCATTGTCTGCATTCTCATTCATGGCGTTCACATTATTATACACTCCATGTTTCGCAGCTATCGGTGCAATCAAACAAGAAACCAACAGTTACAAATGGGCATTAACTATGTGTGCTATCACATTAGTAACTGCATATATTGTTTCATTCTTAATATTCAATATCGGTTCTTTAGCAGGATTTGCATAAGGTGAATAATATATAATATGCATAAAACTTAAAATGGTGATGATTAGATTATTCTAATTATCATTAATTTTTTGGTTTAACTAAATATTTATATAATAGTTAATACAGAATTTAGTATACCTAAAAATTATTCTAATATTTATTGATTGGTGATAAAATGAAAACATTAAAAGATGCAAAACCTGGTGAAACAGTAACTCTAGTAAAATATCACAACACTGGAGATATTGATTTAAGAAGACACTTATTAGGTATGGGTTTTGTTAAAGGAGCTAAAATTCAAATTAAAAAAGTAGCTACTTTAGGAGATCCTATCGAAATGAGTATCAAAGGTTATGATGTTTGTCTTCGTAAAGAAGAAGCTGAAAATATTGAAGTAGAATAGCTTCAATTTTTCTTTTATTTTTTAATTTATTAAAATAACGGTGTTATTATGAAATGTCGTATGTGTGGTTTCGAGTTTGATGAAACTACTTTGGAAGATAGGGGATGTTCCAGCTGTGGTAAACATGGTTGTAACAGTATTCATTGTCCAAACTGTGGATTTGCAAACTCTCCTGAGTTAGATGATGAATTTGAGTTTATTACTAAACTTAAAGACAGATTTAAAAAACGTAAATCTGTTAATTAATCTTTTTTTATATTAATTATTTCTTCAACAACTTCATCTATACTTATTTTTGTCGTATCGACATCATATCCTCTTTCTTTAAGGCTATATAATATTTCAGTTGTTATTGGTGCTTTTAGATGGGCTTTTTTTAATAATTCCTTATTGGAAAATATTTCATGTTTATCTCCGCTTTCAAGAATTTC
>JAFUBV010000101.1 GCA_017460025.1 Methanobrevibacter sp.
AAGATGAATGATATGATTAATGAAATAATCATGATTTTTGATTGTGGTATTGCTATGCTTCCATTCAGCGTTTCTCCGCAAGCTCTGCAAAATTTTGAATCATCAGCATTTCGCTGCCGCATTTTTCACATTTCATAATTAAAATTATATATTAAAAATTATATATAATTTGTTATTAAAATGTATTTAGATAAATTAGGAGAGATTAAATGGAATATAGAAATATAATCATAATACTTATTGCTATAATTGTTGTTCTTGTAGCTGCAATCGGGGTTGTGGTGTTAAATCCGATTAGTGCAAAAGAACCGGTCAATATTCAGATTACAAGTGAAAGTGAACAGAATGGGGATGGAAAGTTATCCGTTTTATTAAATGATGTGAATAATACTGCCTTGTCAAACGAGGCGCTTAATATCACTGTCACTGATTCAAGCGGAAATGTAGTCATGGAAAAGATTGCCCGAACAAATTCAAACGGCGAGTCCAATATAGGTCTGGATTTAGACCCCGGCGAGTATAATGTAAGCATTACCTACAGCGGAAATGAAAAATATGGCGAAAATCAAACCCAGCAGAAACTGACCATTAAAGAGGAAGAAGTTACAGCTGTTGTTTCTTCAGACACTTCCCAATCTTCATCTACAATGTATGACATCAACAATCTGCCTCCGACCAATGATCCTTATCCTGAAACGAACAGATATTACCTTGACCAGTATACTGTCAAACAGGAATATGAGGACGGTTATATGAGGACTGTTGATTTAAGAACTGGCGAAATTCACAGCCTTGGATTTAAATAAAATTCAAAAAAATATTATATCAATTTGATCAAATATATATTCATGATTAATTTTGTTGAAAAATGGACAGAATCAAGCCTTATTCTAAAGATTATTGCAGGCCTGATTATAGGTGTCATTCTTGGTGTTCTTGTTCCCGAATGGAAGATAATAACATTTCCGGGTGAAATATTCGTAAGCGCTCTTAAGGCTATCGCCCCAATTCTTGTTTTTGTTCTGGTGGCTTCGGCAATCTCAAAGGCAAGAAGCGGAATCGGGTCAAGATTCAAAACGGTCATTATCTTATATATTTTCAGTACTTTCCTTTCAGCAATGGTTGCAATCGTTGGAAGCACTTTATTTCCTGTAACGATATACCTTTCAGATGCAAGCAATGCCACTGCTCCCGGAGGCCTTGGTGAGGTTATGGGCAATATGGTGCTCAATATATTTTCAAATCCGATTGATCTTCTGTCTCAGGGACAGTATCTGGGAATCCTTTTCTGGTCAATCGTCTTTGGAATTGCTCTTAAGATGGTTGCTAGCGACACAACAAAGGATGTCCTAACTGATTTGGCGGATGCGGTAACGCTGATTGTACGGGCAATTATCCAGTTTGCACCAGTCGGTATCATGGGACTTGTATTTTCATCAGTTTCCCAAAGCGGACTTGGAATATTCACGCAGTACGGCCAGCTGATACTGCTTCTGGTCGGCTGCATTGCCTTTGTTGCATTTGTTACAGACCCGCTAATTTCAGCCGTTGCACTTAGAAGAAACCCATATCCATTGGTTTTCACATGCCTTCGGGAAAGCGGAATTACAGCATTTTTCTCAAGAAGCTCAGCTGCAAACATTCCGGTCAACATGCAGCTGTGTGAGCGTCTGGGTCTTGACAGGGATTTCTTCTCAATAAGCATTCCGTTAGGTGCTACAATAAACATGGAAGGAGCTGCGGTAACAATCACGGTCATGACATTGGCGGTATGTCATACAGTGGGAATAACAGTGCCATTGCCCGTAACAATTATATTATGTATAATTTCAACAATCGGAGCGTGCGGAGCTTCAGGAGTTGCCGGAGGATCACTTCTTTTAATTCCTATGGCATGTTCACTGTTTGGAATAGGTGCTGATGTTGCAATGCAGGCAGTGGCTGTAGGATTCATAATCGGTGTCATTCAGGATTCATGTGAAACCGCACTTAATTCTGCTGGTGATGCTCTTTTTTCAGCTACAGCCGAATATCATGACAGGGCTAAAAACGGCGAAGATATGGGATTTTTAGGCGAATTTGCTAAATGATATTTCTATCATTTTTCTATTTTTTTTTAAGTTCCATTTGATTGGTTAATATCCATCAAACGTGAGTTTGTTTTTGTTATGTTGAAGATATATTTTGAAATACTTTTCACATGCTTTAGGACAATCTCTTTAAATTGTAAAGTTAATAGGTATATCCTGAGGGTGATGTTTACACGTTATCACAGAAAAACCTATTCAAAAAAAATCATATTGGCTTTACAAATGTTCATTGATTTTTCTGACAGTCAAACTTTTGGTCTTTAATGAATGCTTTTTTTTGGCTATTATATTAATGTATAATTTTAACATTTTTTAATTAGAAATTTTATGTAAATGCTATTTTTCATCAAGTTTTTTTAAACACTGATGATTATTGATTAAAATTTAAAAATGCTTTTTTTAATTTAAATTTTTGTAAATTCCTTGCATTTTACAATATATTTATTATACTTAAGTGTCTAAATTATATATATCAATTGTAAAAGGAGGTGAAAATACGAAAAGCAAATGGTTAGTAATTATTTCAATATTCTTAATTCTTTTATGTTTAAATGCAGTAAGTGCTAGTGAAGATGCTTGCAAGCTTCAATCTAGCAGTGATGATGCATTAACTGTTGAAAACCAAGATATGTTAAGTGATTCTGAAGTTGGAAATTTCACTGAGCTGGCTAATTATCTTTCCGGTAAAAGTGAAGTTACGTTAAATAAAAGTTATATTTTTTCTGATGGCGATTCAATCATAGCATTGTCTGATTCCATTATAATAAATGGTGATGGCCATTATATTGATGGAGATGGGCAAAGCGGTATATTTTCCATTAATTCCCCATCAGGTTCCCATATTGTTTTAAACAATATTGCTTTTATAAATTCAAATAGTACTAGAGGGGGAGCGATTGATCAGGGGACCACTACAGGTGATATATCTATTATTGGATGTACTTTCAGTCACAATACAGTTTCCGGAAGTGGTGGTGCTGTCTATTTAAAAACAACTGGAAAAGTTGTCATTAAAAACAACATGTTTTTTTACAATAAGGCAAATGCATGTGGTGGATTGTATACAACATCCAATAATGTAGAGTTTTACAACAATACATTCATCGCAAATACCGCTGTTCAAAATGCAGGTGCGCTTCAGGTTGGTGCAAATGTTTTAGTTAACAACTCCACTTTCATTTCTAACGTTGCAAATCAGGGTGGAGCAATATATGTGAATGCAAACTTGATTAAAATATATGACTGTACTTTTGAGTCAAACAATGCTGCTTCCAATGGTGGAGCAATATGTGCTGGAAGTAACGCCAAAAACCTGAATGTTACAAAATGTGATTTCACACATAACCATGGAAAATACGGTGGAGCTGTACATGTAAATGCTAACAATCCAAGATTTTATGATTGTACCTTTGAATTGAATAATGCTAGTGCTCACGGCGGTGCGGTTTATGCCGATTCAAACAGTAAAAATTTAAATATAACTAAATGTAATTTTACTGAAAACAGCGCATTAACTGTTACTTTCCCATCAAGTTCAGATTTATTCACCAATGTAGGTGGAGGTGCTGTACTTAGTGCAGGAGCAAATACATTAATTTCACAGTCCACATTCACAAAAAATAATGCTAGCGGATCCAATGGTGGTGCAGTTCTTTTAACTGCCGATAAAGGCCGTGTGGAAAATTCATCATTTATTGATAATTTTGCACGCCGTGGTGCAGGATTAAGTGTCTTTAATAATAATGGAGTAGTGAATAATTGTAACTTTACCAATAATTCAGTCAAATTTATTAATCAAAAATATGGTCCTGAAGGTGCAGGTATTTACATAAACGGTGCTAAAGGAACTATTTCCAACTGTAAATTTGAAAACAATACTGTAATATATGATACTGCATCCACAGACCATTTAGGTGGTGGAATCTATATTGGAGGTGACAATAATATAGTCCGTGACTGTAAGTTCATTGCAAACAATGCAACTTACGGTGCAGGTGTATATTCAAGCAATGATGCACATAATACCCAAATCATAAATTCCACATTTGAAAAAAACATTGCTCTTTATAGTGGAGCCAGTGGTGCGGGTATTGTTTCAGTAGGTCCGAATCCAAAAATTATTTCATGCAATTTCACTAAAAACTATTCAGACCATGTTGGTGGTGGAATCTACATTGATTTAAGTAATACTGTAACAAAAAATGCCGGTTATATTACAGACTGCAGGTTTATAAACAACTCCGCTAAAAATGCAGGTGGTGCAATACATTTAAGGGACAGAAATGAAATGAATTTCATGACTCATATATCAAATGTAACATTTGAAAACAACACTGCTACTACAGGCGGAGCATTATCCGTTAACGGACCTGTAAATGTTACCAATTCAAAATTCACTGGAAACAATGCAACCAAAGGTTCTGCAATACGTGTGGCAGCGGACAAGTCAACTACAAACCTGTATCTTGAAAATGTCACATTCAAAAACAATAGAGCTGATTCAGCTTCATTAAGCATTGATGTAAACCCTAAAGAAAGTTATTATCCAAGCGAAGTAACAGTCAATATCACCCTTAAAGGGTATGACAATATTGCAAATGCTATCTGGAACGAAAAGGATAACACTCATGTATATACAAGTAATATTACTTATGATGTATATAGAAATGGGGTATTGGAAACTGTATCAACACCTTTAGGTTATCAACAGACTACTGGTCCATTGGCAAAAGCATTACTTTCCGCATCATCCAGAGGAACATCAATGTTGCCTTATCAGCAGACTGTAAATGGTGCTTCAAATTCCGATGATGCTTCTTTAGTATGGCAGGATGACCGTGAGGATGCTCAAATCTTGAATGTAAAGATCACCAATACTGACAAAAATCTTGTTGTTCTTGATGAAACTGGATATATCACTGATGTTTACGGTAATGTAACCGAAATAATGAAAAGGCTCAAGCCTGGACATTACACGGTATATGCAAAACATCCTGGAGATGTATACTATACAGAAATTGAAAATACAAATGATTTCACAATATTGTATGATTTCAACGTTAGCAAAGACACTGATGATGTATTGGTTGGTGTAAACCAGACTGTTACATATAACATTACTCTCAATAATACTGGTGAGCTTGTAATATCCAACATTAAGGTTAATGATACTATTCCAGAAGGATTTATACTTTTGAAATATACTACAACATGGATAGGCGTAACTCAGGATGAAATCAATCAAAATCCTACTGTTTATGGAAACTGGAAATATGATGGAGAAGTGTTTACAATAGACAATACTGTTGTGAACTCTGATAATGTGAATGCAAATTCCGCATTACCTGAAAAAACTTCTATTGTCCTTACATTAACATTTAAGGCAACAGAAATCGGTACATTCAACAATACAGTAAACATTACTAGTGATGAGTTAACAGCTAAAAATGCAACTTCTCAAAATACTACAGTTGTTCCTATTATCTTAAATGTTAATAAGACTGCTAATGTTACTGTTGTCGGTAATAATTCCTTAGTTAACTTTACGATTAAGGTTAATAGTACTTCTCTTGTGAATGCTACTGATGTTACTGTTGTTGATTGTTTGCCTGCTGGTTTGGACTTTGTTGATGCTGGTTTTGTTCCGGTTAATGGAATTGAAATTAGTTGGGATGAAGTGTCTGATAGCGTTCAGTGGAATATTTCCAGATTGGATAATAAGACTGTTGTTGAGTTATGGATTACTGCACGTGTCAATACTACTGAAATGGGTAATTTGACAAATAATGTTAGTGTTACTTCAAAAGAGAATAAGACTCCAGTTACCAATAAAACTAATGTTACTGTTGTTCCTGTTAAGTTAAATATTAATAAGACTGCTAATGTTACTGTTGTTGGTAATAATTCTTTGGTTAACTTTACGATTAAGGTTAAAAGTACTTCTCTTGTGAATGCTACTAATGTTACTGTTGTTGATTCCTTACCTGATGGTTTAGACTTTGTTGACGCTGGTTTTACCCCTGTTGATGGAATTGAAATTAATTGGGATGAAGTGTCTGGTGGTGTTCAGTGGAATATTTCCAGATTGGATAATAAGACTGTTGTCGAGTTATGGGTTACTGTCCGTGTCAATACTACTAAAATGGGTAATTTGACAAATAGTGTTAATGTTACTTCTAAAGAGAATAAGACTCCTGTTACCAATAAAACTAATGTAACTGTTGCTGCAATCAAGTTAAATGTTAATAAGACTGCTAATGTGACTGTTGTTGGTAATAATTCTTTGGTTAACTTTACGATTAAGGTTAATAGTACTTCTCTTGTGAATGCTACTAATGTTACTGTTGTTGATTCCTTACCTGATGGTTTAGACTTTGTTGACGCGGGTTTTGTTCCGGTTAATGGAATTGAAATTAGTTGGGATGAAGTGTCTGGTGGTGTTCAGTGGAATATT
>JAFUBV010000102.1 GCA_017460025.1 Methanobrevibacter sp.
CAATCAAACAATACGATGGTTATTTAACTTTAACCAATTCCATCATATTGGACGGTCTTGGGGCTGTTAATATTAAAGACCCGGCTAATGCTACACTAATAAACAACTGGTGGGGTCAAAACGACACAACAAAAGATCTAACTCCAAAAGAATTAAACTTAACAAACGCAGAAGTTGATTCATACTTATACCTCACATTATCTACTTCTGCTTCAAAATTTGAAACTACTAGGCCTATCTCTATTGATATTAAATTTATTTCTCAAGACACTGTTGATTTAGTGGATGTTCCTGCATCTGTTTCTTCTAATGATGGAACACTTGATAAAGATACATTAACACTTGTTAAAGGTGTTGGAAATGTTCAGTTTACAACTAACAAAGTAGGTGAAAACTTAATATCAGTAGATGTTTTAGGCATTACTGACACTATATATTTAACATTCGATGAATATTACGAAGTTGGTCAAATAGTAGATAAATTCGTTGAAGTTGAGAGTGGTGTTGTTTCAGGTGGTGCTCAATATATTGCGGTTAATCCTTGGCAAACATCAGGAACTCTTAGTTATGTAATTCCTGAAGTAGTAACAAATATCAAAGCTGTAATAGTTATTATATATGATTATTCTGGAAGTGGAGCTCAATCATATGGTTTATACACTAATGTGACCCTTAATACTCCTAATGGATTAGAAGTATTGGCTTTTGATACTTTAAGAATGGATGGTTTCCCATCATTTACTAATGATGATAAGGTATATGGATTTAATAGATATACCACTAGACAATATTCAGATTATCAAATGATGTTCAACATCACAAGTAAAGTTAATAACTTAAATCCTGGAGATACAATTAATATCAGCGTCGTAAATACAAAGTTGCCAGATAAATCATTTGATGGAAGAATTAAGTTAATAAGCTTATTCTTTGCATATGATGATGGTGATGAAGATAAATTTGCATACTGGTTAAATGCTGGTCAATTATGGACACAGGGTAGTGATTCCTTCAACTTTGATACAAGCGAATATTCAGGCAAAGTTAATAATATTTCTATTACCAGTGTCGCTTTATCTTCAGAATTAGGTAAATTATTTAAAATCAATGATATAGCTTTCAATCCTACATCTGTTGATAATGGAAATTATTATAAATATTTGGTTTGGGATAATATAGCACCTAAGTTCATTCAGGGACAGGATACTAAATTCTTCTTCACATGTTCTGATCAAGGATTATATGTTCCATCATATAAAACAAATGTGGCTTTATTAGTTGCAACCGAACTTGCTAATGAACCGGCTTTAACTGAAGTTTATGTTGATTATGATAATGGTTCAGACAGTTATCTTGGTACTACTGCTTCAGCTCCTTTCAAAACTATTGGGCATGCTTTGAGTGTTATTGAGGATAATGGTGTTATTCATCTTGCTGATGGTGTTCACTATTTGGATGGTGTTGATGTAAATGGTTTAAGTGTTCTTAAGAATGTTTCAATCATTGGTATGACTGATGATGTTGTTATTGATGC
>JAFUBV010000103.1 GCA_017460025.1 Methanobrevibacter sp.
CCTGGTAACAGTATCTTCGTATACGATTCAGAATTTATTAACAACACTGCTTATGGTATAAATGCAAATGGAGGTTTGGGTGGTGCTATCGCTGTAAATGGTTCAGATGATCATATTGTCAATTCCAAATTTGAAAATAACCAAGCTATTCAGGGAGGTGCTTTCTATTTGGATGGTAATGATGTATATATTGTAGATTCAAACTTCACGGATAATCGTGCTATTCAAGGTGGTGCAGGTTATATTAAAGGTAATGACAGTTTCGTTGAAGGTTCATTATTCAAAGAAAATTATGCAACTCATGATGACTTGAGATTCCCTG
This sequence comes from Methanobrevibacter sp., assembly GCA_017460025.1. Taxonomy (GTDB): domain Archaea; phylum Methanobacteriota; class Methanobacteria; order Methanobacteriales; family Methanobacteriaceae; genus Methanocatella. Next base: position 323 of record JAFUBV010000103.1, read on the forward strand.
TAAGTTCAGTATTGCAAAATATGCCTACTGAAGGTGGAGCTATTCACATATACGGTGAAAACATTAACATAAATTCCAGCGAATTTAATAATAATAAAGCCTGTGCTGAATCAGATGCTGAAACCAGTACTGGTGGTGGGGCCATATATGTTGAAGGTAAAAATGCTACTGTCTCAGATTCCAAATTCAATGCAAACTCTGCTTTAAAAGGTGGAGCAATATTTATCATTGTAAATGAAACCAAAGTTATAGGCAGTAATTTCACTGATAATTCAGCATTCAATTTCGATGATGAAACTAAAGGTGTAGGTGGTGCAATTTACTTGGAAAATGCTCACAATTCTGAAATTATAGAATCCAACTTTGTCAATAACACCGCTTCAATCAATGGTGGTGCTATTAACTGGAATGAATGTGCTGATAATGGTAGAATTGAAAATTCAGTATTTGAAAATAACACTGCTTCAGAAGATGGTGGTGCTGTATTCTGGACTGGATATGAAGGCATAATTTCCGAATCTAACTTTACAACCAACACTGCAAATCGTGGTGGTGCTGTATTCTGGACTGGACATGATGGTAAAATCCAAGATTCAAGATTCATTTCAAACAATGCTACTCAGGGCGGTGCTGTATTCTTGCAGCATGATGCTAAAGGTGAAAATATTGGCATGAATATTGAAAATTCCTACTTTGAAAATAACACTGCTTCAGAAGATGGTGGTGCTATTAACTGGCATGATGGCAATAATGTAAATATTGTTGATTCAACATTTGTACAAAACACCGCTAAACGTGGTGGTGCTGTATTCATCAATGCTACTGATGGTGGGGTAAATGGTTCTGGTTTCACTTATAATGAAGCTATTCTTGGTGGTGCCGTATACTTAAATAATGAAAGGTTAACTATTTCAAAAGATGACTTTGATTATAACAATGCGGTACAAGGTGGTGCTATATACATGGCTGCTGACAATAATAAAGTTGATGGATCCAACTTTAATTATAATAATGCAACATACACATTAAGAGTAAATGGCACTGACAACAGGAAAACTAAAGGTGGAGCTATATATATTGCCGGTAAAAACAATGCTGTGGAAAATTCAAAATTCTATAATAACACAGCTGTAGCTACTAATGAATCATCCAGAATAGTTCAAACAACACCTGGTCTTTTAGGTGCTTATCTTGAAACCACAGGTGTTAACGATGACGGTCTTGGTGGAGCAATATATGTTGATGGAAACGTTAACAGTATTTCTTCAAGCGAGTTTGATTATAATGTTGCTCGTAACGGATCTGCAATCTATAATGATGCTGAAGGTACTTACTTCTTCAATGATACATTCATCAAAAACCAAGCATGGTCTTACATTTTAGAAGTAAACACAACTGAAGCCAAATATTATTATGGTGATGTTGTAAAAGTCAATGTTTACAACTATGTTGCAGGAGATAATATATTGAATGGTATTTACAACGCTTTAGATGTAAGTGCAGTAACATTTAATAATGTAGAGTACATAATTGATGACGATGTAAGCAAACTCGAAAGAACAGTTAAAAGTGATATCAATCCTATTGACGGTGCTAAAAAAGATGCTTTATATCAGGATAATCGTGAAAGATATCAACCTATTGTTGTAGAAATTTACTACAATAACTCTGAAACACCTGCTTCAAAAGGTCTTTTAGGTGCAGCAAATGACTACACATTGGTTAAAAATCAGACTGTCCTCACGGATTATGAAGGTAATTATACTATTGATGTATCCGGTTTAACTCCGGGTAATTACAGTATTTTAGCTTATCATCCTGAAGATAGGAATTACAAGTACATCATTACTCAGAATGTCTTTGAAGTAATTCCAATCGTTGATTTAAGTATTGAAAAATATATTGCTGAAGATCCAGTACTTGTTGGTGATAATGTCGAATTTACAATTGTTGTAAGCAATGCTGCTAACGCTAGTGAAGCAACTAATGTAAATATCAATGAAATCCTTCCTAATGGATTAACTGTTATTGATACAGACCCATCTGTTGGAAACTATGATTCTTCAAAGAATATTTGGCATATTGACAGTTTAGCAAACGGTACTTTAGCTATATTAGTCATAACTGCTAAAACATCCCAAGCAGGTTTATTCAACAATACTGTTGAGGTTTCCTGTGATGAAGATGAATGGAATTATACCAATAATAACGATACTTTAGAGTTTTCAGTTATTACAATCGTCGATTTGGACATTGTAAAAACTGTTGATATCAATGATACTGATATTGGGGATGTTGTAACATTCACTATTGTTGTAACCAATAATGGTCCCTCTAATGCCACTAATGTCGTTATAAATGATACTTTACCTGATGGATTACAATTTGAAAAAGGTCAATTGAATCATATCGTTCCATTCTTGGCTAAAGGTGATTCATATAACTTTACTGTTGTGGCAAGAACTACTCAAAAAGGTACTTTCACAAATGTTGCAAAAGTTAATTGTGCTGAAAACAACACTGTCAAATCTGCAAACGCTACAGTAAATGTCTATGTTGTTGATTTGAAGATTAATAAATCTGCAA
>JAFUBV010000104.1 GCA_017460025.1 Methanobrevibacter sp.
GATGATAATGTTATTTTAACGGTAAATATTACAGATGAACATAATAATCCACTTAATGTCACTGTTAATGGTGTTTTAAATGGTCGTGATTTAGACTCATTGGAAACTACAAATGGTTTGGCAAATTTTACAATATCTAGGTCATCCGGTTTTTATTATTTCTATTGTTATTATAGAGGTAATACCGTTTATAATTCATCCCAGTCTAATATTAATGAATTGATTTTTGCCAATGATAATACTATGGTGGATTTGGCTGTAAGAATTGTTTGTTCAGATGGTGTTTTAAATTTAACTAAGGATTATGTTGGGTATGGTTCTAATAGTGTTACACGTCGTAATGTAAGTGATTATGATCAGATTTTACTTCAATATTCAGAAATTAATGGAGGTATTCCTGTAAATAAGAATTTATTGATTAATGGTAATGGCCATAAAATTGATGCCTCTGCTGAAATGTATCTTACACGTGGTTTTTTTATATTTATGGATGTACATTAACTTTAAATGATTTGGAATTATTAAACGGATATTGTGTTGAGAGTTTTAGATCAGTATTTAATTATGTTAATAAACCAACGGTAAATTTTAATAATGTCACATTAAAAAATTCATTAACTAAAGACATTAGTATTTTCAAGGTTAAACTTCATGAAACTAATGGTTATATTTCTTTAAATGTTAAAAATTCTAAATTTATTAATAATACAGCTAATAATTTATTTTCAAGAGATTTACAAAATAGTAATTTTGAAAGATCTTCTTTTATAAATAATTCAGCTGTTTTCATGCCATATAATTGGCTTAATGTTAATATTCGTTATAATATTTTCATGAATAACAATAATATTTTTATTTATGGCAAAGATACTATATATGATACTGGTTATGTTGTAGGTAATTATTGGGGAACAAACAGTACTTCTGAAATAAATAATATTATTCCTAAAGCAAATATGGATATTATTTATTCTCCAGGTAGCCATAGTTTTCTCACAATTTCTGGGAATTCTACATTTAGTGAAGATAATATTCAGGATTATGAAATTTACTTCTCAGGAAATTATGCAAATATGTTGCCTACATTCAATACAACAATTAGTTATACATCCACATATTCCACTATTAATGCTACATCAATAGGTATTAATGGTGTTCCAACTACTGTTAGAGTTTCTCCTAAAACATATGGTGTTGAAAGACTAATAATTAATCCTGATTTATATGTGTTAGATATTAATATTACCAAATCTTTAAATAATAATTATAATGTTATTGTTGATGCACCAGAAACAGAATATAACTATCCTTTAATTATTACAGTAAATGTTACTGATAAGAGTAATAATATTATCAACACTACTGCAGATATATCCATAAATGGTACAACTCATACTATCAATATTACTAATGGTATTGGAACTTTAGAAGTTAATTCTCTTGATATTGGTACATATGATATTACTACTAAAATTATATCTAATATGGATAATTATCGTAATACTACAATATATTCAACAGTTGATATAATTAAATCTAGTTCCATAATAACTCTTGCATGTAATAATACTACTGCTATTGCAAGGGAGTATATTCCTTTTAACATAATTGCTAAAGATAGTAAAGGCAATCCTGTAAGTATGACTGTATATATTGAGGAAGATGGTGTTAAAGTAGGCAATGTTACTACTGATGAAAATGGGGATGCCATATTCAGATATAAGGCTGAGGCCGGTACTCACACATATGTTGTAAAAGTATATGAAGATAAATATTGGAAAAGTTCTAAAAGTAACTCTGTTGATATAGATGTGCTTAGTAAAATACCTGCAATATTAACAATTTCTTCTGATGTTGATTATATCGTTGAAGAAAATCATGATGCAACTATAAAAGTTAAATTAACTGATGATAAAAATGTTCCAATTAAAAGAGTTGAAATAAAATTATTTGCTAATGAAATTCTTGTTGGTAACATATTCACTGATGATAATGGTGAATGTGAGTTCATATTTTCAAATACATCTAATATTTATAATATCAAAGCAGTCTATGATGGAAATTTAACTTATTATGATAATTCATCTGAAATAAACTTGATTATTGCATATGGGTCTTCATTTTTTGATTTATCCTTCTTGATCAATAATACGCCTGAAAATGGTGTTTTAAATATTATTAAAAATTTCACTTTTGATGAAAGGTTTGATAAAGATTTTGTTAATGGTATTCCAATTAATAAAAATATTGTTATTAATGGTGGAAACTTTACTATTGATGCTTTAAACAAGTCCAGAATATTTAACATTAGTGCAAAAAATGTAACTCTTGATAAATTGAATATTATTAACGGATATGCGTTTGTCGGGGGAGCTATATTATTCAGTGGTGAGTCATTGACTGTTGTTAGTTCCAATTTTACTAATAATAATATTAATATGTCTAAAGAATTGCAGACTTTTGAAGAACTTGATTATACTGGTGGTGGAGCAATATTTTCTTATGGAAACATTAATATAATCAATTCTTCATTTAAAAATAATACTCTTACTTTGTATAGTGATATAATTAATAAAAATGTACGTTATATTGGTGGTGGAGCTGTTTATACAAAGAATGATTTATATGTTAGTAATTCTATTTTTGATTCAAATGGAGTTAATTTAATTAAAATTTCACAAAATGCCCCATCTTTTACTCTTCAAGGTTCTAATGTTTTTTCCACAGGTATTTTTACAAATATTGTTAACTCAACTTTTAAGAATGGATTTAGTAATGCTCCTATTTATGGAACTGTAAGTCATTTTAATTATAATGGTTTTTTTTCAATGAATTTTACTTCATTTTATAACAATTATGCAATGTATTGCGGTGCAGTAAATTTATTTGTTGTAGATGCATTTATATCTAATTCAACATTTGATAATAATACTGCGGTTTATGGTTTGATTTCATGCACTTCACAGAATGCTTTAATCACTGATTCATTTATCACAAATAATGTTGTATATTCACATGGTATTTTTTTAAGTCCAACATCAAATCAATTTAATGTTGAAAGATCTGTCATTGTTAATAATAAGGGAAATGATACGATAATATTTGAATATGGTGGAGATGTACCTGTTAATTTAATACATAATGTTTTTGCCAATAACACAGGAAATACATCTTATCTTATTTCTTATCTGAAATATGGAACTGATAGAAGTAATTTCAATTATAATTATTGGGGTAATAATACTCCTTATGATTCAGATATATTTAATAATGTGGATAATAACTTGGATTATATAACTCTTGAAATTGTTGGAGATAATGTGACTTACACCACCATTCCAACTAAATATGTTATTAAATTTAACGGAACTGAAAATGACCAGCTTCCTAACTTCGAAACTTTATTGGAAATTATTTCCATGTTTAATGTTACTGTAGATAAGAGCAGTGTTGTAATTAATGGTACGGGGGCATCTGTTGTTTTAA
>JAFUBV010000105.1 GCA_017460025.1 Methanobrevibacter sp.
TAAAAATCATCCAATTCAGCATCTGCATATGGGTATACGAATTCAAATGAGTATAAATTATTCTCTTTAACGAACATGAATTCGTTTCTGCGGATTTCGTTTTCATCAGTTTTGATGGAGGATATTACCATAAAATAGATATCTTCATTTATTGCTATGAAATCAGCGGTTTCCACATCAATATTGGGATTTGCCTCCAGCTGCTTTTCCATTTCATTTTTAATGTCCGGAAGACCTGCAACAGTAGGAGAAATTGAAAATTTGATGGTCATTGGTATATTTGGATTGACCAATGACAATTCAACGAAATCCCCTTTGTTTGGAATGTATTCAAAATCTTTAGGTGTTTTTAGATTTACATATCCATTAGTGAATAAAGTCATCAAATCACCTATTTATGAGCATAGTAGAATACTAATCCATCCTCTTTAATCTCATCCAAACGTGCAAAACCCACTCTTTCAAACTGAACAATGTCGCCAACTTTCAAATCTTTTAAAGCTGATTCTCCAAGACCTGTTTTTAATGATGCATCATCCATAACAATAGTGACATTCACATTGTCTTCAACAGGAACCCATTGAATGATTTTGGCTTTCAATTCTCTTGCATCTTCAAAGGAAGATGAATTGTAAGTTACTTCCTCATCCTTAATATCGACATTTACTGCATCCATTAATCTGAATACTCCATCAGCAATATCGGACTCCGCAAGATAAGCGCTGCCATTGAACGGAAGTAATCTGTTGCCTCTATCGAGGTGGTCTGCATGAAGCGGTCTTTCAATGACCACATCTCCACCATCATAATTGTTTACTTCAATTATTTTAGGGTTTTCAACGAAGAAATAACGGTTTGCTACAGGTTCAAGGAAATTGCGGTTTAGGCCATAAATCTTTTTCCAGCTGATAGCTGAATCTGCCATTTTGACACCGATTTCAGTAATCAAGTTATAGATTGTTCTAGGGTCAATTCCACGTCTTGCAATTGCCCTTAATGTTCCAAGTCTAGGGTCATCCCATCCGCTGTATGTTCCGTCCTCAATGCCTGCAAGTGCTTTGGAAGTACTTAATGCAATGTCTTCCATTTTCAATCTGCCGTAATGAATGAATTCAGGCAAATCCCATCCCATATGGTCATACAGGTATTTCTGTTTTTCACTGTTGGCCAAATGGTCTTTTCCCCTTAAAACATGAGTCATTCCCATTAAATGATCATCCACCGCTACAGAGAAGTTCATCATAGGATATATTCTGTATTTGTTGGCCATTCTTGGGTGAGTCTCATCAACCAGCCTCATTGCAACCCAGTCACGAATAGCAGGGTTTTTATGATTGATATCTGTTTTAACTCTCAATACTGCCTCTCCAGCTTCCATTGTATCGAATTTTTCCCATAATTCCAGGTTTTCTTCAACAGGATTGTCTCTGCATGGGCATGGCTTACAGTTGTCTTTCAGTTCCTTGAATGCTGCACCGTCACATGTACACATGTATGCTGCACCTTTTTCGATTAGCTGGCGTGCATAATCATAATAGATGTCAAATCTGTCGGACTGATAAATAATCTCATCGGGACTGATACCCAGCCATTCCAAATCCTGAGGAATCATTTCATAAGCGTCTTCATATACTCTTTTTGGGTCTGTGTCTTCTATTCTCAATATTAATTTACCGTTATGTCTTTTGACATATTCTGCATTAGGAACTGCTGCTCTGGAGTGTCCAATATGGAGAGGTCCGCTTGGATTTGGAGCAAAACGCAAAACTATATTTTCATGTGTTCCGGGAAGTTCCTGAAGTCCTATTTCCTTGACTTTCTTTTTTTCCTGAACTTCAACACCGAATTTTTCCATTTCACTGGCCTGTTCATCTGCAGATAAATTATTGACCTGTGCTACAATTTTTCCTGCAAGAGGACCGATTTCCTTTGCTCTGCTTCTGAGTTCCGGCTCATTTGCCATGATTGAACCCATAACGGCACCGGGATTTGCACTTCCCTTATGTTTGGCGGCATTCAATAAAGCATGCCTATATACAATTTCTTCTAAATCATTCATTTAATCATCACAATTTTAAATTTTATAAAATAAGTAATA
>JAFUBV010000106.1 GCA_017460025.1 Methanobrevibacter sp.
CATGTACAATCCTTAGCTCGTCAGGTAGTCTGACTTCAATGCCATTGAATTTGAAAGTGCTGGTTAAAATATTGTTAAAAACTAAAAACTCATCGATATTTAAAAGGATTTTATCATTGAGATTTACATCAATATTATATCGGGCAAAAATCTTTGTTATGATTTTTGAGCTTCGAATGACTGCAGGATACTTATTTGATGATAGGATATCCGCCAAATCATGACTTTCTTTATCAATGACGACTTTAGGAGTTATGGCAAATCTGGAATATTCCTGATTTACATCCAAAAGAAAATGAAAGTTCATGTCCTGTTCAAATAATGGTGATAACCATTTATTTATTGTATTTTCAACACCACTTACCTGGAAAGCCTGGCTTTTAAAGAAAAACAATTGGAAATATTCATTATTCTTCATAGTCTTCATCAGATTGGATTTTGAATTATATGATGCATAATAGGTAAAGCCGTTGAAAAAAAGAGTGATTGCACATACAACCTGATCATATCGAGATAATTTCCTCCCGTTATAGGATATTAAATTATCCGGACACATGCAGGCGAAATTTTCAATTAAATCCTGAACATCCTCATTAAATGACGGAATCCAGCGTATGGCATATTCACCATTTTTCAATTGGAAAAACTCCGGAATCAAAGCGCTTTTAGAAATTAGCCGACAAGTCAATTCATAGATTCCATGTAAAAATTTCAAATCCCCATTATAATTATCGATGTCACATCCAGCGTACTCCATCTCAGCAAAAAATGCAAAAAATGCATGTTTCAGATTTCTTATTCTGAAATTAAGAGCCAAACCTGTATCAAAAGCATTAATGTCATAATTGCCATTGATATCCACATGAAATTTCTCCCACTGCTCGGGATGTGACCATTTTCTGTTAAAAATAAACTCCAAATCAGTAGTATTGAGTTTAAATGAATCGCCAAAATTAATGAAATGCTTATAGGAATTTTTAATGATAATATTATTGTTTATTCTCTTGATTAAAATTGAAAATTCTTTTAAAATATCAATCAGAATGCTTTTAAATGATATTGTGGAACTTGAGAAAAATCCCGTACGCTTATCCAATAAAAACTTTAAATCATTAATCAATAAAGAAATATCATCCACATCAACAAATTCATGCTGCACGCAATCCCTATTTTTAAACAAATCATCAATCGATTTAATGGAATCATCATCGGATTCGAATAATTCGCCGAAAGAATAATCTCTTAAAGTGAAAAGAAGAAATGGATTTTTTGATAACTGACCGGCAAGATAATGAAATGCTGTTGCCTTATGCTTACAGAACAGTCCTTCATTTTTACAGCTGCAGGTCATTTTAAAATCCTTTAATGAATCGGGAATTATTTTTACATTATCAAAAAATAATTCTTCAGGAATTTTATCATCCAAAATTTTAACCTGCAACTGGGAATTTTTTTTAATCAAACGATTTAACTTGTCTTTATCGGATTTTGATAATTTTTTAAATTCTATTTCAACATCATAAAAGTCCCCTGGAGCGCCTTCTATTTTAGATGTGACAATATTGCGGTTAATTTGAAATTCCTTAACGCTGCCGTCTTTAGCATAGATTTTACCATGCTTTAGATGATTTTTATTATCAAGTTTTTTAATATTATCTAACCAAAGATTCACCAAATCCTTTTCAAAACTCATTAAATTAAAGTTTAGTAGTGAAACATTAAAAATGTTTTCTTATCAGAATTTCAAAAAATAGTTTATAAGATAAATTCTCAATCTCATCAACATAATCAGTTCATCCAGATATCTGAAACCTTTAACCATGATAACA
>JAFUBV010000107.1 GCA_017460025.1 Methanobrevibacter sp.
GCCGGTCAGTGTCCAGGTGGATCCGCTTTCAATGACAACATTTGTTGTTCCGGTTGAGTTGATTGCACCTTCAAATTCAGTATTTTGCAAATTAAAGTTTAGGGAGCTTATCGCATCAACAATAATGTCTCCGTTTAATTTCTCATCAATGGATGTTAAATTGACGTCTCCACCGTTGGAGCCTTCGCTTCCCCACTGGTTCTGTCCGGAAATGTCAAAAAGTATTCCGCTTCCGAAATTGAACGTTGAGGACTCTAAAACAATGTTTGCTTTTGTGTTTGTCACATGAAACATCGGTGCGGTGCCGTAGTAATCGGAAGATGAATCGATTGAAAGTGTCGTGTCTTCACAGTTAAATACGGAAGTTCCAACATCAGCGTCTCCGCTCATGCTCTGATAAATGAACACTCCACCTAAATCAACATAATTGTCTCCATCTTTACGGTTACCTTCTGCAAAACAGTTCAATGCACAGTTTTCTAAAGTGATTGAGTTTTTACCTTCGATACATGCGATTTGAGAAACATATGCAGTACCTGTTGATTTTTTGACTGTGATGTTTCCTGTTGAATAAATTAAAGGAGAACCTCTTCCTGAATCCTTGCTGACGCCTGTGTTTAGGATTGAATTTTCAACAGTGATGTTTCCTTCTCCACGGTCTGTTGCAACAGCAGCACAGCTTCCTCCGTCAGTGTTGATTTCTACGTTTTCAGCTTCGATAACTCCGCCGAAAGTTGCATCAAGTCCACGGGATTTGTCCTGATGGGTAGTTATCTTAACATTGCTGATTGTTGCTTTTGTAGTGTCAGTTCCTTGAGCGTCTTTATTTAATGCTTCAGGTGGCTTTTCAGGAGCATCTCCACCACCTTCGCCAGGTGATCCGCCCTGGCTCTGGCCGGAATCAGTGTTTGTTACAAAAATGGCGTTTGATCCTTTGGAGTCAGTAATTATCTCACAGTTTTCAATGGTCAGCTGTGATGAGTCCTTAACCAAAACTGCTGAGTTGACACCGTAAAAATCAGCATCATCGCCTGAAGTGGCTGTGTCTCCGGTTTTATTGATGATTGAATTGCTTAGCTTTAAAATTCCTGAATTGTTTACAAAGATGCTGTTTACATCACTTTCATCAGTTGAGAAAAATCCGTTACTTACATCTTGGGTTTCACTTTCCATGCTTAAAGTTCCTTTTTCTGTTAAGGCATTTGCATCAACAGCAACACCCGTTCCACTAATGGTGGATACGTTATTGCCTGAGAATGCAAAAAAGCCTACTATTGCTAAAAGGATAATAGCTATTATTGCGATAAGTATATATTTTTTGTTCATGGTGAATTCTATATTGTTTGAATTTTAAATATTTTTTTACACACTTATTAGAATATTGCTTTAAGATGGTTAAATTACAATTTGAAGTAAATATTTACTTTACTTTGTAAAAATAAGCTTGTTTATAAGTTAAATTTATATATTATTGTGTTTAATATTGTTATTGGTGATTAAATGACGTCTTCTGTATTAATTATAAATCCAAATAATATTTGTTTAGGAACAGATAGCAATGTAACAATTGATGATATTAAAACATTTTCTGGTGTAAAAAAATTACATGCTCTTTCAAAAGATTTACCAATGGCGATAATGAATTATGGAAGTGCTGAATTTGGATTAGTTGATTTTGAAACAATTGTTGGTGAATTTAAAAAAAGATATGATATAAATGAATTTTAGAAGAAAATAAAACGGGAGTAGTGATAGCAGGTTTTGATAAAAATTTTAATAGGCCTTCCTTTGCTAATTTTGATTTATTTTTAAACAATGATGGAAAAATAGAATGGGAATGTAATTATTTTAAAGAAAATTTTGATGGCGTATCAATTTTTACATTTGCACAAGATAGTGAAATCAAATCCTATATCGAGGGGATTGATGAATATTTTGAAGAGGAAATTTTGAATTATTGGGGTGATATGTTAGATATTTTATTAAATGATTTATTTGAAGAAATAAAGAATAACAAATTTGATAAAAATATCATAAATGATATAAAAATAAAGTTTGAATCTTTTAAAGATAAATCTGAAAGTTATAAAATAATGTTGGGTCAAGAAATTGATGAACTAAAAAATAAGAATAATGAATATTTAAGATCAATTATTTAACTTTTACCTAAACAGGAGTTAGCTGATTTAACGCATTTCTTAATAATGATTCCTTCAGCTAAAAGACGCTTTTCTTTAGATTTAAATAGTGTTGGTGGTCATATTGATGTTTGTTTAATGTCTAAAGTTCAATTTAGTTGGGTTGATTATGAATAGAGATTTATGAAAATCTTAAATATGATTAATAATAAAATAAAATATGGGTGTTGATAATGTATACTCTAGCAATTATTGAAGAACGTAAAGGCAGACGATATCCTAAAATTAAGATTCCTATGCCATCTAACCAGGGTCATGAGGCCGCTGCACGTCATGCTAAGATTATTCGTCAGATGCATGAAGAACAAAAACCTTAATTTTATATAAATTTTAACTGTCGCCATGATATAATGTATATTGATTATTTTAAAGATTCTGAAAGATAAATTAATGAATTCTTATATTTTAAGTCATTGAGTTTAAAGAATTGATTTCAATATACAAAAACATATTCAATTGAAAACAAATGTTGTTAAACATAGTTGTTTTAGATATTATAATTTGAGGGGATAAAAACCTATTGGGTCATGTGTTTTGGTGTATTGGTTCATTTTTTTGACCTATTGGGTCATGTGTTTTGGTGTATTGGTTCATTTTTTTGA
>JAFUBV010000108.1 GCA_017460025.1 Methanobrevibacter sp.
AAACAGACAATGCCACATCCCCTTTTGCAATGAAAGTTATGACGTCAGATGCAGTTCCTCCAGGCACTGTCCCAACAAGAATGAGTCCTGCTGTTAAAGCAGTATCAAGAGAAAACACGCTTGCAAGAGTAAATGCCATAAGAGGCATTATGATATACTGTGCTGAAATTCCAACTGTAATCGCTTTAGGATTTCTGAACACATTAATGAAATCATCAACTTTTAATGTGGTCCCCATTGTGAAAAGAACTATGCTTAAAAGTAAATTGATAATGTTTATACCACCATATTCACTTAAAACCCATTTAAATGAATTCGGATAAACTAGAGAAATAGCTACTGCTACCAGTATCACTATGAAAAAATATTTTTCGATAAATTCAAAAATCCCTTTCATGTCTTAATTTATGATATTGAAAAATAAAAAGATTGCTAAAAAGACCCAATGTCGGTGACTTAAGAAAAATTTCAATTTAAAGAAGTGATTCAATCCATCTTTGAATAACTAACCTCAAATACGATTCATTCAACTCCAAGCACCAATTATAAAATAATAATCCATCACAAATTATTTAAATAGAATTTAAAACATTACCAAACACTTACAAAATTTTAAAAGAATAAACACAGAAATCAATATATAGAACAAGAGAAGGATTAATACGATGGATGAGACTACAAAAAATCCGCTGGACAGAAAGAAACGTTATCAACCAACAATCAAATAACTTCAAAAATCAGAACAATAATTAAAAAATCGAAGCTGCATCATGACAATTTTGGACTGTGCCTTTTTATTCCAGTTTCCACCATAATCTAAAATCAAATTTTGCAGAAATTCGATTTCTTCAATTTTAATCAAAAAATTATTAGAATGAGCTTTTACGATACTCCATCAATAGCAATACACTCACCATCAATTAAACCTAAATTAATCCCCAAAATTACAGTGTAATGGAAAAAAGCATTTGATTAACAATGCATTTTCCTTTAAAAACAAATTAATAATGGACTTTTTAGGCTTCTTATCATTCAAGATAAAATTAACTGATTCATCCATTATTATTTATCCAATTAGCCAATTTTCTACAACTAAAACGATTTATTATAAACTCCATAAAATAACAAATCCCAATAATTCATCTAAATAATATTCTTTTGGTCTTCCTTGAGTCTTAATATCATCTTTAAATAATAATGGAAAATCACGTTTAAAATTAATTACTATCTTTTTAACTGTAAAAACAATGTTATCATTATTTAAATTCTGTCCAGGAAAGGCATAAGTAAAAATAGCCTGTTCACAAGTGTTATTATCATAAACTAAACTCATAAATATCAAACACCTAAATTTTTGACAAAACCAAAACATTTAAGTGTCATAAAATACATGAAAATAAATTGTGGGAAGTATTTTAGTTTTGTTTGGTTAAATAACTATTTATCTTCCCACATATTTATAATTAACTACTTTTTTGAAATCAATTTTTAAAATAAGCAATTACAACGAAAAATTAATAAAAAAATAAAAAATTAGAAAAAATTATTTATTGGACAGGCTCTTAAATATAGTTGTTATAAAATTATGTATAGGGTTGAAACAGATTTTAAATAAGGTGAAATTTATGGATATTCCAAAATTTGAAGAATTTTTCTTACCTGTACTAGAATTTTTTGAAGACAATGAAATTCATACTAAAATAGAAACTTCCAATATATGGCAGAATATTTTAATTTAACTGACGAAGAAATGAATGAAAGCACTAGTGGCGGTAAAGCATTGCGATATAAAGATAGGACAGGATGGGCCATAGATTATCTATATAGAGCCACTCTCTTAAATAGAGTTGAACGGGGAAAATATATCATTTCTGAAGAGGGTGAAAAGGTATTAAAAAATAATCCTGAATACATTGATAATGATTTTTTATTAAGGTATGAATCATTTAAAGAATTTAAGGATGTTAATGCTGTAAGTAGTGATGAAAAATATGAAAAAGAAATAATGTCTCCATCAGATAAGATAAATGAGGCAATATCAGAAATTAATAATAATTTATCTTCAAATATACTGGAAGAAATTTTTTCATGGGGTTCTGATTTTTTTTGAGAGGTAACTCGATAATCTTTTAAGGGTATTTTTATATGTTTTGAGTTTAATTAACTTGGAATTTTATTTATTTTTTTCATTAAGTGAATATTTAATTGATATATGTTATTTTTACTTTATTTTGTAGTTTATTTTCTTTTTTATTTTATTTTCCTTTAATTTTAAGGTGCTTTTTTGATAGTTAAATTTATTAGTTTTTTAGTTCAAATATATGAATGGTATAACAATTTTTTCTATTTTCGCCAGATAATTCAATTTCTGGTGAAAATAGTGATTTCTCGATGCTAAGGTTGCCTAAAAGAGGAGAATAAAAAGATATTTAATGAAAATTTAAATCACTTCAAATTTTCTAAAAATTGGAAACATATTTTTTGATTTTTTATGAGGGTGAACAAAAATCAACAAATTGTTCCTTTAAGTTCTTTTAATCGTGCAATATTGTATAATAAACCTCTCAGAAGCATTTCATTTTGATTTGCCGTGAAATCACGGCATAATAGGTTCAAAATACTATTCTTAGTCTTGTGAAATCCGTTAATGCATTCGCTGTTGGGAAATCTGTCTTTGTAAATTTCGTTGTATTTTCCTTCAGCAAATTCATTAGTCATTTTATACATATATAAGCTCATTCTATCCTCAATTTTAGCACATTTGCATTTTTCACCATATTTTTCAACAAAAGGACATCCACTACAATCTTTGCAACTGAATTTGAAACTAAATTCACGTAAATCTCCAGAAATATGTGGTTGTTTGTTGTATTTTCCATTTGTTACTGTATAACTGTCTAAACTTATTAATCGTTCATTTGGGCAGATATATGCATTAACAATACGTATGCATTGTTTTTTTGAGACATTGTCTTTCTTTTTGTTGTTTTTCCCGTCTTTTAGTTGAATGTTCCAAAGTTTTCTTTTTTTGTTGTTATTTTGTCTTGCGATTTGTTAGGACATTACAATAAAATTGAGGTCATTAAAATCTGCTATTTCAAAATTATCATTGCTAAAATAACCTGAATCACAAATAAAGATTGCTTGGTCAATTAAATTTTCAAATTCAAATTTTTCGTAATCTTGTTGAGATCCATATTTTAGATTTAATTCCTTTAAAATTTCAAAACTTAATTTTAATTCTTTTAAAACTTCTTCTAATACTGAATGGTCATTTGGTTTTTGTAATAGAACACCAGTTATTAGTATTTGATGATTTGCCATGATTGATTGGAGATTTAATCCAAATTCATATCCTCCTTTTTTGGTTTTCATCATTACAGCATCAGGAAAACTAACAGAAAC
>JAFUBV010000109.1 GCA_017460025.1 Methanobrevibacter sp.
CAAGAGTACAGATTTAAATTTAAAATGGGCATTTAGATGCTCATTTTAACAAATACTCGTAGAGATGAAATTTCTGCAAACCTACGGCATAATGTTCGATTTCAATGCTTTCAATATATTTAAACCCTAATTTTTCGAAAACTTTTTGAGCACCGTCATTACCGTCCACTATGTCTATTCTCAATGTTTTCTGATTATTGTTCATGGCCATTTCTTTAATTTTATTAAAAATCTTTTTCGAATTTCCCCGTTGCCTATAATTGGAATTAATTGCAAAAGTGTGGATAATGGTAATTTCTGAAGGTTTTGGACTTATCTGCCACTGTACGGTATTATAATCATTGTCAAATTGATTATTCAAAATAAATGAGGATATGATTTCATGTTCGTCTGTGTAAACATATAATTCTTCTTTTTTAATGCTTGAGCATATATACTCTAAATTAGGGTATTTTTCGTTCCATTTTGGATTGAATTCACTATCTTTTAAGGAAAAAATAACATTCTGATAAAAATTCAGGATCTTTTCTGATTCATTAATTTTAGCTTTTCTTAAAATCATAATCTATACTCGTTTCAAGTATTCCTGCGTGAGTTTGCATTCGCTCATGCATTTGGTGCAGCCAAGTCCTGCCCTATATTGTTCAATGATATAATCTTTGCATGTTTCAATATCGATTATGTCTTCCCTATTCAAGCGGTCATTCCATTTTTGAGGATTTATTGCATTTACTGGGCATGCGTCCTGACAATTTGTACACTCATCACATTGGGAATCGGTCACAGGTTCACCAAATTCCAGTGGCATATCAGTTAATATTGCTCCTAAAGCTACTGCTGAGCCGTATTCTGGCGTTACAAATAGTGCGGAACGTCCAATCCATCCAAGCCCGGATTTTGTGGCTATTGTCTTATAGGGTAATATGCTGAGTAATTTCTTCATATCACATTCATTACGTGTCATTGTTAATGCAAATGCATCGTAGCCTAAATTTTTAATATAATCTTCACCTTTAAGTGCTATTTCAGTCAATTTATTAATTTGGTCATGAAAACACTTCCAATAGGGTTCATATTCTTCTTCATTTAAATAATACATTGCCTGTTTCGGAAGCTTTAAAACAATGCTGATTCCATTGGGCAAATCTATAAATTCGCTTGCAAGACCGCCAACATCTGCAAATCCTACTTTGCTTGCACCTAATTTTTTAAGGTATGTTTTAAGATTATTCATCTCTGACATAATATTTTGTTATATTCATGTGATTATATAAACTTATCAATAAGATTGCTCATATTTTGGAATTTCATGTAGATGTTATGATTTCAAAAACATTCCTCAAAAGGATATGTATTTTTAATTAACATTTCCATTCATTATTTTTAATTTTCAAATGTTTATATCCATAATAATTGTCCATATCTTGCTTTACATTAAACCTGAATTGGAAGTGGAATATGTAAATGCTTATAAATAATTAAATTAAATATTTAATGTAGTGATATAATGAAAGATATTGATGTTTTAATTGAAGCTTTACCTTATATTAAAAAGTTTCACAATAAGAAAATTTTAATCAAATATGGCGGACATGCAATGATTGATGATGATGCAATGTCCTCTACAGCTCGTGATACTGTATTACTTAAATATGTTGGAATGAAACCGCTTATTGTGCATGGCGGAGGTCCAGAAATCTCACGTTCAATGGATAAATTAGGAAAAGAACCGGAATTCATTCAAGGATTAAGAGTTACTGATGAGGAAACAATGGAAATTATCGAAATGGTTCTTGTAGGTAAAATAAGCACAGAAATTGTTTCAGAATTAATTAAGCATGATGGTGAAGCAATCAGTTTATCAGGTAAAGATTCCAGCTTAATTTTTGCTCATAAAAAAGGAGCAAGTAAAATTGAAGGAATTGATGAAGAAGTTGACTTAGGTCTTGTAGGTGAAGTGGATAAAATCAACACTGATTTGCTTGATTTGTTTGTTGAAAACAATTATATTCCTGTAATATCTCCTGTAGGTATTGCAAAAGATGGAACAAGCCTTAACTTAAATGCTGATACTGCAGCCGGTGAAGTGGCAAGTGCAATTGATGCTGAAAAATTAATTATTCTAACCGATGTTCCTGGTGTTTTAAGAGATCCTTCAGACCCTAGCTCTTTAATTCAGAAAATCAGAATCAGTGAAGTTCCAGGTTTGATTGAGGAAGGCATTATTTCCGGAGGAATGATTCCTAAAATTGAAACCTGTGTTAAAGCAATTGAAAATGGTGTAAAATCTTGCCATATCATTGACGGACGTAAAGAACATGCTCTTTTGCTTGAAGTCTTTACTACAAATGGTATTGGTACAATGATTTTTGAATAGAATATTTACGTTTGAGAGCAATAACTCTCATTCAACTCTTTTTTTATCGATTAAAAACTATCTAACTTATTAATGACTAATGCCTATAATTAATTGAAGGTTAATTATTGAAAAATTAAAAAATTGTTGTATTAGTTATTTCCGGAATCTTTTGATTTTTTGATAATAGTTTTACCTTTAACCATGGTTCAACCGTGCATAGCACTTAAAATGATATATGCTAAGTTAATACAACAATTTGACTTTTAAGGTTAGATTAATTTCTAACCTTTAAGTTATTTCTATTGTTTGAACATGTCCCTCAGTTCTCTTCTAAGCAATTTCCATCCGTTGACTCTTGGAAGTTCATCCAAATCATAAATTTTACGAGGAACCTTATAACGGGATAAGTTTTCACGTGCATAGTTAATCAATCCTTCATGGTCAGGTTCATCCTTCCAAACTACTGCAGCAACAGGAATCTCTCCTCTGTGAATGTCATTAATACTGAAAATAGCTATTTCATTTAGTTTAGGATATTTTATTAGAACTTCTTCAACTTCTGTTGGATAGATTTTCCATCCGCTCATCACAATCATG
The DNA here is from genome assembly GCA_017460025.1 of Methanobrevibacter sp. Lineage (GTDB taxonomy): Archaea > Methanobacteriota > Methanobacteria > Methanobacteriales > Methanobacteriaceae > Methanocatella. The sequence goes on from JAFUBV010000109.1 coordinate 2,957, forward strand.
TCTTTTTTACGATCAGTAATGAATAAACGATTATCATCATCCAAATAACCGACATCTCCTGTTAAAAACCATCCGTCATCAAGAAATGTCTCTATGGTTTGCTTTTCTCTTCTCCAGTAACCTTTTGCAATAGCAGGACCCCTTAAGGCAATTTCTCCTTGCTCATATTTATCCAAGGTCTTTGTTGAATCAAGCTCATCAACAATCTTGACTTCTGAAAAACAAACAGGATGGCCTACACTTTCAAACCTGTCCGCTTCACGATAATCTTCAGGCCTGATGACTGTTCCGGTTCCAATAACTATACTTTCTGATAATCCGTATGCATTGATGATTGGAATGTGGTATGTTTCATGGAATTCTTTCCATATCTTCTTATGAAGCGGACCTCCTCCGCTTATGATTTCACGCACTGTTGATAACTCCTTTGTTTTATCCATTGTTGTGAGTGAATGAATTACAGGGGGCATTCCGGTTAATACAGTCACCTTTTCTTTTTCGCACAATTCCAGATATTCGTCTAAGTTAAACTCTTCTATCAGAATGTAATATGCCGCTGCTCTGAGTGCAGCTATTGCCCATGAAAGGCCTACATGTGCCATAGGATAAATTCCTAAAAACACGTCGTCTTGCTTTAATGTCAATACATCACATTCATTGTGGATTGCTGTGAAATAATTTCCATGAGTTAACATTGCACCTTTTGGCTTACCTGTGGTTCCTGAAGTATATTGGAGCTGACATAAATCATCCCAATCGGTATTGAATGCTTCAAGAACTTTACAATCCTTATATTCCGCCAAATTGTCAGGAATATATGTTGGGATATTAATGAAGTCCTTTGCCTCATCATCGGTAATGACCAGTTTTGCCTGAGAGTCATGAATGATATAATCGAGCTCTGATTGGGTAAACACTCTGTTGGTTGGAATTGCTATTGCACCAATTCTCCATATTGCAAAAAGTGAAAATAAGTATTCGCAGGAATTATTCAAGTAAATAATTACTCTATCTCCTTCGTGGACATATTTTGATTTTAATTGGCGTCCAATTTCAGAAACTATTGATAAAATTTCTCCTGAAGTGTATTTTTCATCGCTTCTTGGGTTATACAATACGTTTTTATCTAATCTTCTGGAATTGGCATCAAGAAATGTTGTGATATTTAACATGATATTACCTCATCTGTTATAGCTTCAGCCATTTCCATTGTTTTGGCGTTTCCTCCTAAATCAGGAGTTAATGTTTTGCCTTTTGCAACAACGCTTTTCACTGCATCATTAATTTTTGAAGCGATTTCATTTTCACCAATGTAGTCAAGCATCATTGCAGTTGATAAAATCATTGAGCATGGGTTGGCTATTCCTTTATCCGCAATGTCTGGCGCTGAACCGTGTACAGGTTCAAATAGTCCGTATTTGTCCCCAATATTTCCTGAAGGCGCAAGACCTAATCCCCCAACCAAACCTGCACTTTCATCAGACAATATGTCCCCAAACAGGTTTGTTGAAACAATCACGTCAAAGTTTTCAGGATTTGTAATAAGATACATTGCAGTTGCATCAACATAAAAGTCTTCAGTATTTATATCCGGATATCTTTTGGCCACATTATAGAATGAGTCCTTAAAGACACCATCTGTTTTTTTCTTCTTGATGCTAATTTGAATGCCATTTCTGAAATCTTTTCACTTGCCTTTCTTGTAATCACTCTTTCTGCAATTACCTTTTCACTGTCACCATATTCAATCTGGCTGTATAACCCTTCAGTATTTTCACGCACAATTATAAAGTCAATATTGTCTTTAATTGATTTCACGCCTTTATATGATTTTATTGGCCTTAAATTCGCATATACATCAAGTTCTTTTCTTAAATTGATTATCGGACTAGGCTGTCCTGGTGTTGAAGTTGATGCACCAAACAATGTTGCATCACTGGATTTCGCTATTTTGACTGTCTCTTCAGGTAATGTCGTACCGTTTTTATTGAAACAATCGAAACCTGCTTCACCATATTTAAAATTAAAATTCAAATCTAGCTTATCCAATAGATATTCGCTAGCTTCCATTACTTCTTTTCCTATTCCATCCCCACTTATTATTGCAATATCATACATTATTTCACGTTTTGTTCGTCTCTTATCAAAATACTTTTATACATATAATTATAAAGATATATTTATTTAATAATTGTTATATTTGAGGGATGAAAATGTCTGAAATAGATGAATTAATTGAAAGATTAAACGATAAAGATGATTTTGTTGTTGAAGATGCAATTGGCGCATTGGAATTAAAAGGTGAAGAAGCTTTAGACCCATTGATTTCTGCATTATCACACAGAAAGAAAAATGTTCGTTTACATGCAGCTAGTCTTTTAGGTGCTTTAAATGATGAAAAAGCAATAAAACCTTTAATCTTAACTTTAAGAGACAACAACAAATTAGTCAGAAGAGAAGCTTCAACAGCTTTAAGTCGTATGGGTCCTGCTGCAGTTGATCCTTTAATTGAAGTATTGGAAGATGAAGACTGGAGAGTCAGAGGTGCAGCTGCATGGGCTTTAGGTAACTTGAATGATGAAAAAGCTATTCCAGCACTTGAAAAATTACTTGATGACGAAAGTGGTTATGTAAAATCCGGTGCTCAAAGTGCAATAGCTACTATTCAAAGAAAAGCTTAAGTCTTTTCTTTTCTTTACTTTTTTTTAGATTTTTCCAAATTTCTTACCTAATTCAAATGCTTTTTCGCAATCTTTTGGAAATTGAATTTTTGCCTGTTCCTCTTTGTGTTGAGGGTCAAACATATTGTTTAAATAAGGGGAATAATGCTTGAACTGCTTTGTATCATAAACATACAGACTTTCGCATTCTCCAAGAATATTTGTCATATATCCTCTCATAATAGCCAGCTGATCTTCTCCATTGAAATAATCCATTTCTTTAGTCACGTTCATTGTATAAATCATTGCCGTTTTTATTTCTTTTTTGATTTTAGATACGCGATTGCCATCATCATCAATCAGATAAGTGTCTGCTGCAAAAAGCAGTCTTTCCAAAAATGCCTGGGCGTATGAAGTAATTGATCCATAATAAATTGGAGTTCCGATAACGATTCCATCTGCTTTTAAGCATTTTTTAAGAATTTCTTTTAAATCATCCCTCCAGAAGCATAATGGATTTTCAGAATTCTTTTTTAAGTGGCATGCAAAGCAACTCATGCATCCTTTAAAATCATAATCATATAAATTGATGTATTCTACTGAAGCATTTTCACTTTCAGCACCTTTAACGACATTTTTACATAATTTTGCTGTATTTCCTCTTTTTCTTGGGCTGGCATTAATTACAATAATATTCATATATTGATATCTGGTAGATTTCATTATTCAATCTTTCTTATAAGAACGGAAGTGTTGTTTGTTTTTCCGGTTGGAAGCATCATTACCTCTTTGTGGAATCCTCTTGTATCCTTATCAAGAACTGGTGAGTATAAGATTGCCCTCATTCCGGTGTATGTTCTGTAGATTACTGGTGTTTTTTCATCAACAAACTCCCAGATATTTGAAAATACCCTATCTTTCGGTTCGGCTAGCGCTGCAACCATCACTATATCATAATCGAGATTTTCAATGGATTTTTCATCACCCACAATTATTTCAATGTTTTTGTCCAGTTCTAATTTTTTCAGTACTTTTCTTGACAGTTCTGCTACATCTTCAAGCTGTTCTATTCCAATGCATTTGCATCCGAATACCTTATTAAACATTATCAATGTCAAGGGCAGTGGTCCGCTTCCTAAAAATACAAATGTTTTTTGGTCATTGAATTTTGCTAACTGGCTTTCATTTTCAATCAATCCGATGTATCTGTCA
>JAFUBV010000110.1 GCA_017460025.1 Methanobrevibacter sp.
AAGAAATCAAATCAGAAATCACAAAAAACAAAATTGACCAGACAACTTTAATCTACATCAAAGATATTCTAAAAATTAAAATCATTAATAAACAGGAAAATATGATTAAAGGAGAAATCAAATACCTGATAAAAACAGAATTAAAAAAAGCAAGTAAAAACCCTGAACAAATAAGAATAGATGAAAAAAACGAGGAGACTAGAAAACAATTAAAAATGATTGATGAACTATTTGAATCAGAAGAAATCAAATCAGAAATCACAAAAAACAAAATTATTCAAATAACAGTAATCTCCATTAAAGATATTATTAAAAGTAAAGTAATTAATAAAAGAGAAAAAATAGATAAAGAAGAAATTGAAAGCATTATAAAAACAGAATTAATAGAAGCAATCAAAGAACAGAGAGAAATTAGAATTGAAGAAAAAAAAGAAATTAATATGAAAAGAATAGCGGAAATGAATAGTAAAAAAATAGAAAAAAATGAAAATATTAATGGAGGCTACTGTAGTTTCAGTTGCAGACATTATTGCGAAGAATTTTTTGATGACAGAGGAGGAATAGTTGGTGATTTTGATAGTGAAGGGTATGTTGAATATTATTGTGCTTTAGGACATTCATTAGGAGGTTTTTGTGAATATTATGAATGACCTGTGAATTTTTAAGAAAATCAGTGCACAAAAAAATTATTATTGTTAATTAAGAAATAACTAATTATGTTAGAACTTAAAGAACTACTGGAAATATTCAACAATGGAAAAACACTTGAAATGAAAGCGGATGCTGCAGAAGCATGCAATTATTACTCAAGAGAAGCTCAAAAGATAACCTGTGAGCTAAACTACAAATACCATGAATTTGATGAAATCAGAGAACTATTTTCTGAGTTAATTGGAAAAGAAGTTGACGAGGAATTTAGAGTTTTTCCACCAATTTACACTGATTTTGTAAAGAACATTCATCATGGAAAAAATGTTTTCATTAACTCAGACTGCAAATTCCAGGATCAGGGCGGAATCTACATAGGAAATGATGTGCTTATTGGACATAATGTGGTTCTGGCAACATTGAATCATGAGGAAAATCCGCAAAAAAGAGGAAACCTGTGTCCGTCACCAATAAAGATTGAAGATAAAGTTTGGATCGGATCTAATGCCACAATAGTGCCTGGAGTTACAATAGGTTATGGAGCGATTATTGCAGCAGGTGCCGTTGTAACAAAAGATGTTGAGGAAATGACTGTCGTTGGTGGTGTTCCTGCAAAATTCATTAAAAAAATTGATTAGGCCAATCTCTTTTGAACTTTCTCGCTTTCAAGTTCTCGAATTGCATTTGATGAAATCCATCGGCAGGCCTTATTATCATTTCCAGATATTTCATAAGCGACATCCAATGCTTTTTTGTTGCATTCAATATCTCTTTTCCCAATTTGTCTTAATGCCCAATTAACAGACTTTTTAACAAAATTCCTATTATCAAAAGAAGCATTTTTAATTAATGGGAAATACTTATCGAAATCCTTAGGTTTTGCTTTTTTGTCATGAACTGCAATTACTGCAATCAGACTGAAAGCTGTTCTTTTAACGAATTCCTTTTCACAATCACACCAGATGAAAATATTGTCTCGAGCTTCCGGCAAGTCAATGAGCATATTGATGCATGCCTGGTCTACAATATCCCATGAATAGAACGAATTAACCCATTCATTCAATTGCTCAGAGGTGACTTTCTCCTTTTCCTCAATCATTGTTGCAAGCAAATGAGACTCATGATATGGATGATTCCATAGCTGAATAGCCAAATCATGGTCTTTTCCAATTTCTTTTGCTAATTTTCTGATTACTGGAAGTCTGATGCCATACGAATATTGACAACCTATTGCAAATCTCTTATTGGAATTGACAACATCCTCATCTTGAATTTCTTCAAAATAATTAATAATTTCTTGAAAATCCATATCAATCAGCTTAAAATAGCTTTACGAACTTTATTAACTGCAATTTCTTTTTTAGCAGGATATGCTGCAATTTTAATTTTTAAATGGATTGAATCCCCAGAATCTATGACGGTTAATTTTTCATCAATAGCGTCAGCTTTATCAAATCTTAAAAACCAGTTACCTTTCTCATCCATTTTTCTCTCTAAATCGTCATTTAATTTTTTCAAATCACAGGATTCTAAAAGCAAGTTGAAAAATTCTTTAGTGTATCTTTTTTTAGAAACGATACCAGATAAGATAATGATTTTATCTTCAGTCAAGCCTTCAGCTTCTTCGGCTTCAATTTCAGCTTCAGGCAAAATGTTTAAAATAGCTTGTGACAGTTCATCAATGTCTTCGTTTTCATAACCAAAGACTCTAAATTTAATAGATCGGAAGAGCAGATTGTCGATTCCTTTGTAGAAGCGTGCGGCAAAAAGTGCCAGGGACAGAAGACAACGCTGGCCGTGATCGACCTGGCAGAGCTGGCCAACACGG
>JAFUBV010000009.1 GCA_017460025.1 Methanobrevibacter sp.
GAGAATATATTAATATTATATATTGAGTATCTACTATATAAAGGTATCTCTTTTTGGACACATACATGAAAAAATAAGCTTTATCAAAAAAAATTAACCCAAAAATCTATAGGATTGACCTTATTACAATCACATCCACATCACGAGATTCCTTTGTGTGAAAATCATAAATTTTAGGAATGGGAAAGCTATACCGGAATATATGTGTTATTTCAAAAGAAAGATCATGATAGAAATTAATTAAAAATTCTTCTGTTGAAGCCATATGAAACGAATATAAGACATTAGGAGATAATTCATATGCTTTTTCAACAAATTTCACATCAATGCCCTTATCAGCATGTTTTTGTGAACCGAAAGGAGGATTCTGAAATATAGTGTCAGCATCAAAGTCAGATGAAAGACTTAAAACATCTCCAACACTGAACTCAACGTTATCCATACCGACATTTTTAGCATTTTCAAAAGCCAAATTAATAGACTCTTCATCAATGTCAATGCCTGTTGAATGTTTAGCACCCAATAAAGCAGAACCAATTGCAAAAATTCCGCTGCCGCATCCCAAGTCCAGAACATTCCTATCTTCAATATCGCCTAATGATAACGCATTCCACAATAAATCTGAAGCAATTATTGATGGAGTGGAATACTGTTCAAGTTCAACTTTAGGATTTGGATGTGGAAGAACTGATTGAATCCTCATTTCCAAATGTTTTTTTCGAGTAATTTTTTTCATCTAATCAACAAATTTATTATTTATAGTAAATAAAATTATAATATAATAAAAATTACTTTGAGGTTTCAAATGTTTGAAAAAGTATTAATTGCAAATAGAGGTGAAATAGCTATCAGAGTCATGCGAGCTTGCCGTGAACTTGATATCGAAAGTGTGGCAGTATACTCCGATGCGGATAAAACATCTCTTTATACAAATTATGCTGATGAAAGTTATCCGTTAGGTAATCCTTCACCGGCAAAATCCTATTTGAATATTGAAAAAATAATCAATATCGCACTTGAATCTGGAGCGGATGCAATTCACCCAGGTTACGGATTTTTGGCAGAAAATCCAAAATTTGGAGAAGAATGTGAAAAAAACGGAATCAAACTTATCGGACCTAGTGGAAAAGTCATCCACGAAATGGGAGATAAAATTACATCAAAAGCTTTAATGAAAAAAGCTGGCGTTCCCGTAATTGAAGGAACACCTGAAGGTGTAAGTGATATTGAAGAAGCAAAAGAAATAGCTAGAGAAATTGGATACCCTGTTATTGTTAAAGCTTCCGCTGGTGGTGGAGGTATTGGTATGAGAGCAGTTTATGAAGAAGATGAACTTGTTCGTGCAATTGAATCCACACAATCTGTTGCTGCAACAAACTTTGGTGATTCAACAGTATTTATTGAAAAATACCTTGAAAAACCAAGACACATTGAATTCCAACTTTTAGCTGATGAGCATGGAAACGTTATTCATGTTGCAGATAGGGAATGTTCAATTCAAAGAAGACATCAGAAATTATTGGAAGAAGCTCCTTCCCCAATCATGACTGAAGAATTAAGGGAAGAAATGGGTGGAAGTGCTGTTAAAGCTGCTGAATATATAGGTTATACAAGTGCAGGAACAGTAGAATTCCTTTATGATAATGGAAATTATTATTTCTTGGAAATGAATACTCGTATTCAAGTGGAACACCCTATTACAGAACTTGTAACCAATACTGATTTAATTAAAGAACAGATTAAAATCGCTGCCGGCGAAGAGTTAAGCTATTCCCAGGAAGACATTAAAGTAACCGGACATGCTATTGAATGCCGTATCAATTCATAAGATCCGCTAAATGATATTGCACCGAATCCTGGTAAAATTACAGGATACAGATCCCCTGGAGGACCTGGTGTACGTTTAGACAGTGGAGTTTATATGAATTATACAATTCCAACATTTTATGATTCAATGATTTCCAAATTAATTACTTATGGTAGAAACAGAGACGATGCAATAAACAGAATGAAAAGAGCATTGAGTGAATATATCATTTTAGGTGTAAAAACAACAATACCATTCCACAAAGCAATTTTAAGAAACCCTAACTTCATTAGTGGAGACTTAAACACTCACTTTATAGATACATACAAAAAAGGTATTGAAAGTGAAATGAATAACGTTATTGCTGAGGATTTGGAAAAGGTAAACAAACTTAAATCAACATTCATGCCTGGTAAAAAAATAGCTGCAATTTCTGCTGCTGTTGGATCTTACCAAAATCAGGTAATGAGTCATAGAGCTAAAAAATAACTAATGGGATTAAAATGCGAAATGAAATACTTAATCTTTTAAAAAAAGAGGAAAAATTCTCTGAAAAAACTATTGACGAGATTCGTGAAATTGAAATTAACGATTTTGCAGAAATAATTAAAGAAGTGGGACAGAATCCTACTGAATATATCAGAAGAGAAGAGATTGTAAAAGATTTAGACACAGAATTCATTGGAAATGAATTATACATCTTTAAAGAAGTTATGTCCACAAATACCGTGGCTAAATTCTTATCTGAAAACGGCTGTGAAAATGGATGTGTCATTATTTCAGAAAAACAAAGTGATGCTAAAGGAAGACTTGGTAAATCATGGGAATCCCCTTTAGGTGGAATATGGTTATCAATCGTTCTTAAAACTCAGGTGGAACACTCCAAACTTCCAATGATTACCTTAGCTACTGGTGTTGCAGTTCAAAAAACTCTTGAAAAAGCAGGAATAACAAATGCCGAAATCAAATGGCCGAACGACATTATGATTAACGGTAAAAAAGTTTCAGGAATATTGACTGAAGCAATCACCAAATTCAACACAATTGAAAATATCATTGTTGGTGTTGGAATCGATGCAAACTTCGATGTTAATGTATTGTCTAAAGAATTGCAGGAAGGAAGTACAACTTTAGACATTGAATTAGGCCATAGAGTAGATGAAAATGAAATAATCAGAATTTTCCTTGAAGAATTTGAAAAAATCACATTAATGTTCAATGATGGTGAATTTGAACAGATTCTTAAAGAATGGAGGAAAAATTCATACTCTATTGGAAAAATCGTGGAAGTCAGAGAACCTTTCAACAAATCATATGATGGTTATGTTTTAGGAATTAGCCGTGAAGGTGCTCTTGTAGTTGAAAAAATTGATGGAACCTTAGAAAAAGTAATTTCCGGAGAATGTATAATTAAAAATTAAATACAATCTCCCTGCATTTATCTTCATTAATAACTAATTCTTCAAGGTTATTAAATGAAGATACTATTTTTTTATTTAAATCATTTAAATCCAAATTAAATGCATCGCCAGTTGACAGATCAAATCTTATTGTAGCGGATGCCCCAGGCATTGAAACTGAAGGAATAGTTATAATTCCATGCTCTTTCAATAAGATAAAAGAAAATACGAATGCCACATCTTCATCAGACAGATTATGTGACACATCAAGTTCACAAGCCAAACCCTTGGGAGTTATCATGACACCCGTTGGTGTTACTTTAAAGTTAGTGAAGTTTTCATTCAATAAATCCAAAAGCTCGTCTTTTCTTGAAAAACTTTTAATTAGATTATCTCCATTGAAGTTTTTAATACCATTCAACATTGCAAGAACTGCAGGAGGCTGAGCTTCAAGACCAAACTGATTGACCTTTACCTTGATTTCATCAATTAACTCTTTGCGACCTGCCATCAATCCGCCTCTTGGACCGGGCATCAGTTTATCTGTACTTGTAATGGCAATATCAGCACCTAAGTCACATGCTTTTGGCTGATTGAATACAACTGTTCTGAGTCTTGCTCCGGAAGCATCATCAACCATAACAGGAATATTCTTCTCATGTGCCATTTCAATAACTTTTTTAAAGTTATCCAAATCAATTACCTTATGATCCATTGTTGAACCTGTTATAACGACAAGAGAAGTGTTGTCAGGTATTGAAAATTCATCAAAATTATCCGTTTCACTATAATTGGCATTGACCAGTGCGCAACTTCTTGGAATAGATGGATGTGCAGGCAACTGTGCCAAATAATGGACAACATTAGTATTTTCGCCGACAAGTGTTAAAATAGTTGCAAGTATTCCTGAAGAAGTTCTGTTCAAAGGCAAAACTTTTTCTCCACCCATATGTTCAATTCCGACTTTTTGAAGTTCCTCTTCAAAAATAGCAGGACCGACATAAGTCTCTAAAAGGTTAATCTCTGAAGGGGATGCAATGAATCCTCCAGACAAACCTGTCAAATCATATAATGACTGACGGGATTTGTTCATAACCCAATCTTTAATGATGGATAAAGCATTTTCCCTTTTTTTAACTTCATCCAATGAGTTATTTACTATCATTTATAAATCATCCAATTCTAATTTAAAATCAGATAAAGCTTCGAGGAAAGGTTTTAAATCTTTTTCAGTTAATGGAATTGAAGTGTACTGTTCTTCTTCAGGTTCTTCATATGAATATTCCGCATCAAGAACTTTTCCATCCGGAGTAACCCAAATCATTAAACTGTCACTGACTGTGTCAGTTTTTTTAGTTGGCGGGAAAAATATTTCAAAAGAGGTTCCTAATTGACTGAAGAACTTTTCTTTTTCCTCTTCACTTTTATTACATTTTTTAATTTTACGAATTCTTGATTTCAATCTTTTTTCTGCAAGTTCATTAATATCAGACATTCTTAAAAACTCCCATAAATTATTACTTTTATGTAACTATACTTATTTTTAAAATTATATTATATAAATGATATTGATTAGTCATATAAACTATTGCCTTCACTGTCCATTGCTACAATCAACGGTCCGA
>JAFUBV010000111.1 GCA_017460025.1 Methanobrevibacter sp.
TCATTATTTTTAGCTATCACTATAGGAAATGGTCCGATTCCACAAAACATATCCAATATATTTTCCCCATCATTAACGCTGTCGCTTACACGTTTTCTTTCGGTTGCAAGTCTTGGTGAAAAGTAAACTTCCTTAACATTCAGCTTCAAGCGGGCTCCATGCTCCTTGTGTATTGTAACAGGTTCATCTTCACCTGCAATAAGCTCCAGGTCACGGATTCTTATTGTTCCGTGAACGGCACTCTTTTTCATGTAAATTGCTTTTCTTTTGGTAAAATCAAGTGTTGCCTTTCCAATAATGTTTTTCTTGGATTCCAATTTATCGGGAATTTCAAGAATAACCACGTCTCCGATTGTATCAAAGGAGGTTCTTAAATCTTCAATTTCTTCCTCTTCAAGTTCTCCTTCAAGCAGTTCTGCAAAGTTATGTGGGCGTGTATTGAGAGGTTCCAATTCAATATCGACAATTTCATATCCTTCAATGTCTTCTTTTATTGGAATGTAGCCATATTCGCTTTCGGCTTTAATCCTGTAATTCATTCTCATCAATTCTTTTTCCATCAATTCCTTTCTGACATCATTAAGCTTTTTTAATGGAACCTTAACACTTTTCATAATAACTTTTTTATGTTTTATTCAATATATATTATTACATGTTTTATTTAGTAGGATTAGGTTTATTTGATGAAAAGGATATTTCCTTAAAAGGTTTGGAATGTTTAAAAAATGTAGATAAGATTTATGCTGAATTTTTTACTTCACGTTTATTTGGTTCAAGTTTTGACAAGATTGAGGAGCTGATCGGTAATGAGATTGAAGTTCTTGTCAGAGGTGAAGTTGAAGAGGAACACAAATTCATTGATGAGGCTAAAGAATCTGATGTTGCATTGATTACCGGAGGAGATCCTTTGATTGCAACCACTCACAGTGACTTTCTGGTTCAATGCGCCAAAAAAGGCATTGACTATGAGGTTATTCACGGATCATCAATATTGTCCTCAGCACCTGCTATTTCAGGCCTTCAGGGATATAAATTCGGTAAGGTAACAACAATTCCGTTTCCTGATTATAACTTTTATCCTAAATCTCCCTATGTGGCGATTGAAGAGAATCTAAAGTCAAATCTGCACACTCTCGTCTTACTTGACATTCAGGCCCATAAAGACAGATATATGACTGTAAATCAGGGTTTGGAATATCTGATGAACATTAAGGACTCCATTGACTATGAAGGTTTAATTGATGAGGATACATTGGCAATGGGGATTGCAAGAGTCGGGTCTAGTGATGTAATCGTCAAGGCAGGTAAAATTGCGGATTTAATTGATTTTGACTTTGGCGGACCGCTTCACTGCATCGTTATACCTGCCGATTTACATATCGTTGAGGCAGAATATCTTGTAGAAATAGCTGGAGCCGATTCAAGCATTTTGGATGATGTTTAGCCTATAAAAAGGGGAGAAGTAGATTGGTTGACATCTACTTCGTGTTGTATGTATAATGAACATCTTTGGAGATTTATAAAATGATTGAGATATGTTCATCATAGATATGAATATTATATCACATCGTATATTATGTTGTTTTTTATATTATATAAATTTTTTTAAAATTTTTCTATTATTGTCATGTAAAATGAATAATCTGTGCTTTTTTTGTGTAATTTTTATATTAAGATAGTAATATCATGTTAAAATTATAAAATCA
>JAFUBV010000112.1 GCA_017460025.1 Methanobrevibacter sp.
TGCAGTTTACTCCACATGGAGCAAGCAGTTTTGAATCAATAGTATCTGGCATTTTCATATATTCACCCTCACTACGAAAACATTATATTGATTTAAAAATATATATCTTTTCATAAAATCGGTTGTTTGATTTAAATGTCGTTAATAGTTCATCCTGAAGTAAAGAAATTAAAAGAAGAATTGTCTCAGCTAATTTTTCAATATGATAATTTGACAAATCACATTTGTCCTGAAATAGAAAGGCTCTATGTTTTGGAATTTGGAAGATATGAATATAAGCTATACAGGATTGAACTTGAAATTGATAAGTTAAAACGTAAAATTCAGCTGATTCAGATTGAAATCAATCATGAAAATGAAATCAATTTAGATAAAATTGAAAATACTCTCAAAAAAGAGTTTGAAGAATACGAAAAGCAAATTCAAGCACAAATTGATGAAATCAAATTTCTTGAAGAGAATGATGTGGAAAAATTATCTCCCGAAGACTCAAAAAAATTCAAAAAGCTTTATCATATGCTTATCAAAAGATTGCATCCTGATTTAAATCCTAATCAAACATTTTTTGAATTAAATCTATTTTATAGAACAGTATACTGTTTTGAAACCGGTGATTTAAAAGGATTGGAATCCGTAGTTGCAATACTTCCCGATGAGGATTTTGAAGAATTTTGCGAAATTGACCATCTGAAAAATTTAATCAGACAACATGAAGAAAAGATTGAAAAACTCAAAAACGATTATCCATATAATAAAAAAAGACTAATAGACAATAAGGGTGCTGGAGACGAATACAAAATCATGCTTCTGGAATTAATTTCGGATAGAAAAGAAACTGTCAAAAAACTTGAAGAAAAAATTAATGGATTGATTTAAAATGGCTAATATTCAAAAACCGGATTCAGACCTTGCAGATTTTGTTGGATTTGTTCAGAAAGGGGGTAAGATTAAACCTTTTGTAAAGGACATTAAGTTAATCACAGTAAATGTCGCCGGTCTTGAATATGTGGAAAATATTGATGAAATTTTTCCAAAAATTAAAATTAATGATAAACTGGAATTATTCAGGGAATCTGATAATGAATACGACCATCATGCAATTTTAGTTAAATATTTTGGTGAAAAAATTGGTTATGTTCCCCGTAATGAAAATAATGTTCTATCAAGCCTCATGGATGGTGGAAAACTAATATACGGTGTTGTTGAAAATATTGGAGAAGATGAAATCTATAAAGGATATTCTTTTAGATTCATTAATTTTACAATCTATATGAAGGAGGAATTTTAATGGATTGGTTTCAACAGCAAAATCATGATTTTCCAGATGATGATAATCTTCTTAAAAGAAAAATTCCCGAAGATGATGAATTTCAAATGTGCTTGGAAGAAATTAGAAAATTGGAAAGAAAAAGGCAATGGGATTCATCTAAAAAGCTATTTGAAGATTTTTTAGAAAAACATCCTCTTGATTTGGATAATGAATATGAATATCATTATTTTTCAAAACCGATTGAAAAAGCCATATTTTTTGAACTATTCGAACCTAAAAAGGAAGTAATGATTCTTAAGGATAATTTTTATGATATTTTCATGGGATATGCATCTATTCTAAGGGTATTTGATGAATATTCAAAAGCAAAATCTTATTTGATGTTGGCGCATGATTTAAATCCTGTCCGCACCAGTCCATTGTTTGTATTGGCACGAATCTATGACAATGAATATGAGGGTAAATTAGTTGAAAAAACTCTTAAAGAGGCATTGGCTGTAGCACAGGATACATATGATTTATTTGAAACTTATGGGAAGTTGGCGGACTATTATGAAGTTATTCATGAAGATGAAATATCTCAATTATTAAGGGAATTGCGAAAAAAGAGGTCTTTTGAAAGTTTTGATAAGACGTATGTTGAAAACTTGTTCAATAGATACGGTATTCAATTGGGCTTTAATCCAAAAATTATTGATGTTTATCATAAAAATTCGGTATCTGCTCATTTTAGTGGCTCTGATGAGTTTGGTGCATATTATGATTATTGGGAATTGGCTGAAATTAATCTCTTTTTTGAAGATGAATGAAAACATTAACTTTATATGTACTTAAAACAAATATTTTATTACTGTTAAAATTTTAGCAGTTTGCTTTTTTTGGGATAAGTTCCCATTGGATGTGGCTTTTTATAGCTGAACAAAAAAAGGTGAAATTTATGTATAAATATATTAGAGATGCTTGGAAAAACCCGGATGAGTCCTACGTACGTGAACTCATGTGGCAAAGAGCTCCAAAATGGAGACGTCAAAAAGTAGTACAAAGAATTGACAGACCTACTAGATTAGACAGAGCTAGAAGTTTAGGTTACAGAGCTAAAAAAGGTTTCGTTGTAGTAAGAACCAGAGTAAGACGTGGTGGAAGAAGAAAATCACGTTTCAAAGGCGGTCGTAAACCTAAAAGAATGGGTGTAAACAAAATCACTCAAGCTAAATCAATTCAAAGAATTGCTGAAGAAAGAGTAGGTAAAAAATACCCTAACTTAGAAGTATTAAACTCCTACTGGGTATGGTCTGACGGAAAATACAAATACTACGAAGTTATCTTAGTAGATCCACAAAGTCCTTCTATCATTAACGATAAAAAAATCAATTGGATTTGCTCCAAAAAACACACTAACAGAGCTTTAAGAGGCTTAACTAGTGCTGGTAACAAAGGACGTGGAATAAAATCTAAAGGAAAAGGTAGTGAACAAGCAAGAAGAAGAGATTTATAATCTCTCTTTTTTTACTACTCTTTTTTGATTTTTATGATTCATAATATTAAATTTAGAGTCTTTGTTTATGAAAA
>JAFUBV010000113.1 GCA_017460025.1 Methanobrevibacter sp.
GGTGATAGCTGTGCAAGCATTGGCTTGACAGGTGTTCCAGGAGTCAGGTTAAGTTTGGTCAATCCGTCAGCTCCCTCAACCAATGCGGTTCTTGCAACAACTGAAAAGTCATTTGTTAGCATTTGTGCTCGTTCAACAATCTTTTTGTCTATATCAAAAGCCTGTGCTATTGCATCACGAACAATCCCGTCACCAACGCCAATTCTTAGCTCTTCAGTGATTGTTCTTGTTAAGTATTTGGCCTCTGTAGCTGAAGCCTGTGATAATAATTCTAGAATAATTGAAATCTTACGATTAGTAGACCTTGATCCACTTATCTTTGATAACTTTTGCAAACTGTCAAAGACAAAATTAATGGTTAGTGGTTGTGAAAAGAATGTCATTTGTGACTTTTTGGAATATAAATCGATGCATGCAAGACCGATATCTCCTTCGTCACGAACTGCATCTTCAACTTTTGCCTGTGTGGTACCTACAGCCTCTGCAACAGCTCTTTCAACCAGCTTTGCACCTATACCTATTTCTTCAGAACTCCATGCAGGGAAAACTCCTCCTAAAAGTAACAATCCGACTTTCCCTATGGTATCAGCATCCAATTTCTTAAGGTATTCTGCAATAATGTCTGTTTTTTCCAAACGTTTTGTTGTTGCTTCCAAAGCTGAGTAAACGTCTACTAATTCCTGATATTTCATTAGAAATCGCCTTTTGCTATTTTTACTGCGCAATATTCTCCGCACATTGCACACATTTCATCATCGTCCAGTTCACATTTGTCACGGTATGTTCTTGGTTTTGATTTGTCGAATGCTAATTCGAATTGTCTTTCCCAATCAAATTCCTTTCTGGCTTTTGCCATTTGGCGTTCCCTAATCCATGATTGAGGCAAGCCTCTTGCAACATCAGCAGCTTCAGCAGCTATTTTTGATGCAATGACTCCTTCTTTAACATCTTCAAGGGAAGGAAGTGACAGGTGTTCTGCAGGGGTCACATAACATAGGAAGTTAGCTCCGCTGCTTGCGGCTATTGCTCCACCGATTGCGGATGTGATGTGGTCATATCCCGGAGCCAAATCAGTGACTAATGGTCCGAGAACATAAAACGGTGCTCCATGACATATTGTTTCTTGAATTTCCATATTTGCTTTAATCTGGTTTAAAGGCATGTGTCCAGGTCCTTCAACCATGACCTGAACATTTGCGTCCTGTGCTCTTTTAACAAGACCGCCTAAGTTAACTAATTCTTGGATTTGAGGGATATCGCTTGCATCAGCTAAACAGCCAGGTCTGAGTCCGTCACCCAATGATAATGTGATGTCATATTCATAGGATAATTCCAAAAGATAATCGTAGTTTTCATATAATGGATTTTCCATTTCATTGTGTTTAATCCATGAGGCCATAAATGTACCTCCACGACTAACAATTCCCATCATACGTTTTTGCTTTTCTAATTTGGAAACCAAATCCTTTGTAATTCCACAGTGAAGTGTCATGAAATCCACTCCTTCACGTGCTTGGTTTTCAATGGCCTTGAAAATATCGTCAGGATCCATATCAACAATCTCTTTGCCTTTTGATAATGTGACAACTCCTGCTTCATAAATTGGAACAGTTCCGATAATAACGTCAATTGCATCCATTATTTTTTGTCTGAACAATTTCAAATCAGAGCCTGTTGACAAGTCCATTATTGCGTCTGCACCATATTCAACAGCTAATTTTGCTTTGTTTATTTCCAAATTCAAATCATCAATTTTGGAAGAAGAGCCAATGTTGGCATTAATTTTGGTTGAAAGCCCTTCACCAATACCGCATGCTTTTGCATGGCCATTAACATTTTTTGGTATAACGATTTTTCCGTCAGCTATTAACCTAGCTAGTTTATCAACTTCAATGTTTTCATTTTTTGCAACATCTTTCATTTCTGGTGTGACGTTACCTTTTATAGCTTCGCTTTTTTGAGTCAATATTTTCCCTCATTTATAGTAATTTTAATGAAAATAATTTTGTCAATTAAAGTATTTATTATTTTTTTGTTTTTTTCTAAATTAATGGATGTGAATGATTTTCCCTATTCAAAGGATAATCTTTTGCTGTTAATGGTTTGCCTATTTTTTCAAGCCTGTTATCTAAAAATTCACGGCCTTTTTCAGTGACTGCAAAAATAGGTACTTTTGAACCTGAGTAATAAACTTCCTCTTTTTCTGCGTAATCCCTAATTTTAACACTGGAGCATGCGGTAACCACATCAGCATTATTAAAAATGATTTCAGCTTCTTCATCGCTGGCATTGGTTGTGTGCGCTACAAAAATGTAGATGTTGACATCTTCAGGAATAGGGTATTCTCGAAGTTCGAGTATTGTTTTTGAAGGCAAAATTGTAATGGCTATGTTTTTATAACCTTCTTCAATAGCCTTTTCCAGTCCTTTGATCGGATTCAATTCGGCGGTTTCGGGATTTATAACATTTTCAATACCTACATTCTCAATAACTTCAGGTATTGGGGTTGTGCTGATTAATCCTGAAACTCTTCCACCAACTCCCTGGATAATTTCAGGGTCTGTTATCAATAGTGTTCCAACACCTTCACAAACTCCAACAACACAATCAATCAAACCTAACTCCTTGTTGGTTTTTAGAATTTCAGAAATACCGAATGACATCATATCAGGCATTTTAACTACTCTTTCAGCAGTACACATTCCAAACTCACGAATTCTTTTTTCTATATTCCATTTAATAAAATCTTTGTCAAGTTGTTTTGCATTATCGATTTTATCAAATATTGGACAGTATTCAACTAATGGATCTCCGACAGATACCACTTCACCATTTTCTATTACTACTTCTGTTTTTCCAAGTGCTTCTATAACATGATGATCTTTGACCATACTCTCACCTAATTTATCTTTTTTTCATTTTTTGATAATATAATTAATGCTAAAATTGTTAAAACAACACCAATAAATGTCAAAATTGTTGGAATTTCACTGTAGACAATAATTCCAAAACATAGTGCCGCCAAAGGTTCAGCTCCTGAAGTAAATATTGAGGCACTGCCAGAATCAATATGATTTAGGCAAACTGTAAGCAATATATACGGCAGGGCAAATGACAGTGTGGAATGCAGAATTAAAAATATTATGTTGAATGTAATGTTTGAATTAACGAATGTTGTAATCTGGCCGAAATTAGTGAATGGCAGCAGAATTAAAGTTAAAATAATTAGTGAATAGAATAGTATTGTATATGTATGGATTCCTTTTTTAAGGGCTTTTTTGGATTCAACTGTATATGCTGCCCAGAATATTGCGGCTACAACACCGCCAACTATTCCCATTGTTGAAACATTTGCATAGTTTCCTTCAAGAAGGCCTGTCGTTAAAACACATCCGATAATCACTAAAATTATTGAAATTACTTTGGTTAATGTTATTTCTTCTCTAAACAGTATATATGCAAATATGATTACAAAAACAGGTGCTGAACTTAATAATACTGCCGCAAGAGATAACGGAACAGTATTCATTGATGTATTGTAGAAGAGGTTAAGTCCGACAATACACAATGCAGTTATTATAAAAAGTTTCAAATCGCTTAATCTGATTTTTATAAGATTTTTGTCTGTTAATATGATTGCCATTAATAATATTATAATGGCGATAGAGAATCTAAGGAACAGTAATGTTGTGGCATCAATACCGTTTTGGGTTAATGTCCTGACAAATATTCCACTTGATCCAAATAATATCCCTGATAATATCGGCAAAATAAAATAAAGTTTTTTCATTATTCTTATTTTGTTTTATCTTCTAATTAATTTTTATTTTTCATCACTTCTTTAATGAAATATTCATGGATTAAAGTGTCCTGTGTCAATTCAGGATGAAATGAAATTGCAATGTTGGATCCTTGCTTGATAGCTATTATTTCTCCATCATATTCGGATAGAACTTCAATGTCTTCTTTGCTTTTGTCATATGACTTAAGTGCTGGAGCTCTTATAAACACTCCCAAGTATTCCTGACCTAATATTTCTATTGGTGCTTCAAATGAATCCTTTTGTCTTCCATAGGTATTTCTTTTAACTTCAATATCCATTAATCCCATTAATGGCTGATCAAAGTCTGTTTTCTTACTTAACAATACCATTCCGGCACATGTTCCAAATACTGGAATTTTATTTTCTTTAATTACTTTATCTATTCCTCTTTCATGGATGAGTTTGCCTATTACAGTACTTTCTCCGCCTGAAATTATTATGCCGTCGCATGTTTCAACATCTTTGGCGTATCGCACTGATTCTACTTCAACATCGGCTTTTAAGTTTTCAACAGCTTTTTCTGTAATGGTGTAGTGCTCTGAAACGGCACCCTGTAAATTTAGTATACCTATTTTTAGCATTTTAACACTTTTTTAAAAAAGATAAAGGGATTTAGATTCCCCTATCTTGCATTCTGTCCGCTTCGCTTAAGGTTGACATTTCCAAACCTTTCATTGCTTCTCCAAGTCCTTTTGATACTTCCGCCAAGACTTCTGGCTTATCATAGTTTGCTGTTGCTTCGACTATTGCTTTTGCAAATGCTTCAGGATTGTTTGATTTAAAGATTCCTGAACCTACAAAAATACCGTCAGAACCTAATTGCATCATTAATGAAGCATCAGCTGGTGTTGCAATACCTCCTGCTGCAAAGTTTACAACAGGCAATTTTCCAAGTTCTGCAGTTTGTTTTACAAGTTCAATTGGAGCTTCAATGTTTCTTGCATATTTCCAAAGTTCCTCTTCTTCAAGTCCTTGGATGGTTCTGATTTCGCCCATAACCATTCTCATATGGCGGACTGCTTCTACAATGTTTCCGGTACCTGGTTCTCCTTTGGTACGTATCATTGCTGCTCCTTCATCTATTCTTCTCAATGCTTCGCCTAAGTTACGTGCTCCACATACGAATGGTATTGTAAAGTCTTTCTTGTTAATGTGGTATTCTTCGTCAGCTGGAGTCAATACTTCACTTTCATCGATCATGTCAACACCAAGTGTTTCCAGTATCTGTGCTTCTGCAATGTGGCCTATTCTTGCTTTTGCCATTACGGGGATTGATACTGCGTCAACCACTTCTTCAACAATTGTTGGATCGGCCATTCTAGCTACTCCGCCAGCTGCACGAATGTCTGCAGGTACTTTTTCAAGTGCCATAACTGCTACTGCACCAGCATCTTCTGCAATTCTTGCTTGTTCAGCATTCACTACATCCATAATGACTCCACCTTTTGTCATTTTGGCAAAGCCTTCTTTTAATACATTGGTTCCTTTTTCTACCATATGTTTTTCACCATTAAAAAATTTATAACAATTGTTATTATTAATTTTCATCTTATTTAAATGTTAGTAAATTCAATGATTTAAATTCAAATTTAAGAGTTTATTGAATTTTTTTTATTAAAATAATACTCAAATCATTATATTTAATGAATAATATTGTGTTTAAGTAGTTTTTTTACAGAAAGATTAAAACTTCTTTTTTTCTGACTCCTTGATTAAACATGATTTTAGAACATATTTTTTTTCAAATAATTGCTAATG
The DNA here is from genome assembly GCA_017460025.1 of Methanobrevibacter sp. Taxonomy (GTDB): domain Archaea; phylum Methanobacteriota; class Methanobacteria; order Methanobacteriales; family Methanobacteriaceae; genus Methanocatella. The sequence continues at coordinate 5,582 of JAFUBV010000113.1, forward strand.
CTACATAGATATAATTATATTCTATCCAAAACAAACATTTTTTTAGGATTTGAAATTTTTTGGAGGCATTTAAATTAAAATTATATTTTTTGACACTGAAACTACAGGCCTTGATTGTATAAACTCAAGGATTATTGAACTTGCAATGTTTACTTTGGAAGATGGCGTAATCACAGAAGAATACGATAAGTTTATTAAAATCAATGAACCTCTTCCACCTAAAATAACTCAAATTACAAGCATTACTGATGATATGCTTAATAATGAAGGTGTATCTGAGGACATTATTGCTCAAGATTTAAAAGAAAGGCTAACTAAAGGAACATTAATGATTGCTCACAACACTCATTTTGATTTGTCATTCATTTACTACTTGTTAAAAAGGCATTTTCCAGACGAAGCTGATGAAATTGTATCTAATCTAAATTGGCTTGATACTGTAACTGTTTTTAAGGATCGCAAATGCTATCCTCACAAGTTAATTGATGCGGTTCATCATTATGGAATTAAAGAGGTTAATTTCCACAGGGCTATTGATGATACAAAGGCATTATATGAAGTAACCAAAGCACTGAAAAATGAACGTGATGATTTATCTGAATACATCAATATTTTTGGTTATAATCCTAAATATGGCGTTAATGGTATGCGATTCTCTTTCATTGAGTATAAGGCACAGTATTATTCTAATTATTTAAGGCCTAGTGATGAGATTTTGCCTAGAAAATAAGAGGAGGGAAGGAAGAATGGTGAGTTCTTCCTTACATATATTGGACTAATTGTTCTTCTGCGTTATTAGCAGGTTTTACTTTTTCTATAGCTTCTTTGAAATATTTATTTGGTATTTCAGAAGCTTCCATGTTGTTTCTTAAGGTGAGCATTGCTGCTTCACGACATACGGCTTCGATATCTGCTCCGACATATCCGTCGGTATTTTTTGCTAATTTTTTGAGGTTTACATCTTTAGCTAATGGCATATTTTTAGTGTGAACTTCAAATATTGCAAGTCTTGCTTCTTCTGAAGGAGTGTCGACTTTGATGTGTCTGTCGAATCTTCCAGGTCTCATTAAACCAGGATCAATGATGTCCGGCCTGTTTGTTGCTGCAATGATTGCTACATCTTCAAGTTCTTCTAAACCATCCATTTCTGTTAACAATTGATTAACAACTCTTTTTGTCACACCGCTATCTGTATCGTTTCCACTTCTTGTACTTGCAATTGAGTCGATTTCATCGAAAAAGATTACAGTTGGAGCGGTTTGTTTTGCTTTTCTGAATACTTCTCTTACTCCTTTTTCGGATTCACCCACCCATTTTGATAGGAGTTCCGGTCCTTTGATGGAAATGAAGTTTGCTTCACTTTCACTTGCCACTGCTTTTGCAAGTAATGTTTTTCCAGTACCCGGAATTCCATAGAGCAATATTCCTTTAGGAGGTCTTACACCTAGTTTTTGGAAGTTTTCAGGATATTTTAAAGGCCATTCAACTGCTTCTTTTAATTCTTGTTTAGCTTCATCAAGTCCACCTACATCGTCCCATTTGATGTCCGGTACTTGTACAAGAACTTCCCTAAGTGCTGAAGGTTGGATTTCTTTTAAGGCGGATTTAAAGTCCTCTTTTGTTACAATAATTTTTTTGAGAACTTCTTCTGGAATTTCTTCATCACTTTTTATTTCAGGCAATATCCTTCTAACTACTCTCATCGCTGCTTCTTTACATAATGATTCCAAATCAGCTCCTACAAACCCGTGGGTTGTGCTAGCTAATTTTTTCAAATCAACGTCATCTTCTATCGGCATGTTCCTTGTGTGGATTTCAAGGACTTCCTGTCTTTCCTCAGCATCCGGAACACCGATTTCTATTTCACGGTCAAACCTTCCAGGTCTTCTAAGAGCAGGATCAAGTGAATCAGGTCTGTTTGTCGCACCGATTACAACAACTTGACCTCTTGATTTAAGGCCGTCCATTAATGTTAATAATTGTGCAACGGTTCTTCTTTCGGTTTCACCATTGGTTTCTTCTCTTTTTGGAGCAATCGCATCTAACTCATCAATGAATATGATTGACGGGGAATTTGCTTCTGCTTCTTCAAAGTATTCCCTTAGGTTTTCTTCGGATCCTCCAACATATTTACTCATGATTTCAGGCCCATTGATTAATATGAAATGAGCATCACTTTCGCTAGCTACTGCTTTAGCCAGTAATGTTTTACCGGTTCCAGGCGGACCGTGCATTAATACTCCTTTAGGTGGAGCAATTCCTAATTTCTCGAATAATTCTGGTCTTTTAAGAGGAATTTCAATCATTTCTCTTACTTTTTTAACTTCTTCTTTAAGACCTCCAATATCTTCATAGCTTACGTCTACGAGATTGGTTACTCCTTCGAGTTTGCTAACGTCAACTGGAGATTCGTGGACTTCCACTTCGGTATTTTGTCCGACTACAGTGATTCCTCCAGGTTGGGTTGACAATACTGCAAATCTGATTTCTCTCATTGCGGGGGTAAAGTCCATCAAGTCTTCAAATATGCTGTTAAATCCCATATTTGGTCTTGGAGCCCTGATTTGAGATCCGATGATGTCTCCTTTCATCATTACTTTACCCATGAATAAACCACGTACATCACCTTGTACACGGATGTTATCTTCAGTAGGTGCTAAAACTACTTTTTTAGCTTCAACCGCTTTTGCTTTTTTAATTACAACTTCACCACCGATGGTAGCTCCTGAATTTTTACGAACTAGTCCATCTATCCTTATTACTCCAAGACCTATGTCTGTTTGTGAAGGAAGTACAATTGCGGCAGTTTTTTTAACTCCGTTAATTTCAATAATGTCTCTTTCGTTTAATCCTAATTCAGCCATCACGTTAGGATCAACTCTTGCAATACCTTGACCAATTTCCCTTTGTGAAAGGGCTTCTGCAACTTTTAAAGTTTTCTCGTTTTGAGTCATAGATATCATCTCCGTAAATTTGATTAGTATGATAAGAAATTTAGGCCACATTTTTCTGTAACCTTGTCATTTTAAGTTTGACAAGTATACTGTATAAGTCTTACTATATAAAGGTTTCGGTCAAAAAATTTTTTTAAAACAAGTTATAATTACTTTAATTTAATTTATTTTATATTAAAATATTTTGTTAATAATATAAATTATTTTAATTTATTAATTAATGATATTATTTATTAATAGTTTGTTATATTTGATTTTAAATTTTAATTACTTTTGATTACTTTAATATTTGTTCGATTAAAAACGAACATTATTTTGCATTAATAAAAAAAATAATGAATCCGGAGGATTATCGTAAAACTCCGCCAAATCCAGTCAAAACCTTTTTAACATTTTCAATAGATTCTTTTGATAATCCGTTAACGTCAAAAGTCAAGCTTTCGTAGCCTTCTTTAATTTGAGGTCCTTTGTAGATGTCTGTTAAAATCACTTCTGTAATGTCGGACATGTTTTCAATGGTTTCAACAATGATGTTTGGGGTTACGGTATCCGGGAAGATGCAGCTTATTGATTCATTTTTTTGCTTTATATTGTCCAATTTCCATTGATACAGTTCTTCTTCATTTAAAACTTTGATATTGGCTATTCTTAATCTGGTTCCATTATACAGGAATGCATATTTTCCGTCAACTTTTTTCAATATTCCAATATGGACTTTTCCGGAATAGATATGTTCAAGGGCTATTTCATGGCCAATTGATTCTGTCAATAAATTGAATTCATGATTCAGGGCATTTATTGCCTTGTCACTTCTACCTAATGCATTTTGTATATCGCCCATGTTTTTTGTTGCTTTGATTGCTATTTCAACGAATTTTTCCGTATCTTTGGCATCAATAACATCCCTAAGCTCAATTACGGCATCGCTAAATGCATTTCTGATTTTTGATCCGTTGTTGTTCATGGATTGGATGTAGTATGTCAGGTAAGGATTTTGTGAAACAATACGGGCAATCATATCAATCATCAAATTGTAGATTGGACTTTCATAATCTTCGGTTTTCGTAATGTCAACTTTAAGTTTCTCCATTGCTGAAGCGGTTGAAATAAATGAAAAATGGGTTAACACCTGAACCACACTCATCATATAGTCATGATGTTCGGCTGTAGTTTCAATGATTCTCATATTCTTTTCTGACAGGTAATCATAGACTTTCTTGTACCACTTGCCTTTTTTAGGTGCAGTCAGTACAATAACCTGATTATCAAGTTCCATTGTCCTTGGACCGAAAACTGGATGTGTCGGAATGTATTCCACATTGTCAGGCAAGCATTCCTCCATTGTCTTTAGAGGTTCCTCTTTTACTGAAGTGACATCAATCATCACGGAACCCTTTTTCATGAATGGGGCAACTTCTCGGATAACTGATGGGGTATGATGAATAGGAACTGAAATTATTAAAATGTTGCTTTTCGCTGCTAATTGCTTGTTTGATTCAATATAATTAACATTCAACTCTTCTGCAACTTTATAACCTTTCTCATGGTCTCTTGCACTAATGCTTACTTCAAATTCGTCCCTAAAATAATAGACTAATGTCTTTCCCAAACCGTCAGTTCCACCGATTATTCCAATTTTCATATTAATAACTTTAATAAACATTACATATAAAAATAATTAATACAATGAAAGTCACTAAACAAGATACAAAAGAAGGAATCGTGGAAGTTATTCCTGAAACATTGGATGATTTATGGCATCTGTCACATATTGCTGAAGTGGGAGATAATGTTTCATCTAAAACAACCCGCCGTATTCAAGACAACACTGGAGATAAACTTAGAAGCGACAGAGGTGTTAAAAAGACATTTTACTTAGGCATTGATGTTGAAAGCATTAGTTTTCATTTGTTTACAGGCAAATTAAGGTTAACTGGTGTAATTACAAGAGGGCCAGAAGATCTGATTCCTCTTGGA
>JAFUBV010000114.1 GCA_017460025.1 Methanobrevibacter sp.
AAAGAACAAGCAATGAAACCGGTCATGTTAAAATGAATATTAACTTAAATCCTGGAACATATATCATCACAGCCAATTATAAAGGTCTGATGGCAGCAAATATCATTTCAGTAAATCCTATTCTTGAAGCTTCTGATTTAAGCATGCAGTATAGGGACGGATCCAAATTCGAATCCAGATTATTGGACAGTCAGGGCAATCCGTTTGCCAATAAAACCGTGACATATAATATCAATGGTGTTTTCTACAACAGGACAACAGATAGTGAGGGCATTGCCCGTTTAAACATTAACCAGATGGCCGGCGAATACATTATCACATCAATGTATGAAAATGGTGCCGCCATTGCAAACAAAGTTACTGTTAGAAGTTGAGATTAACTCTCAACTATTTTTCTTTTTTTGTTTCATCTGAATTTTTCCAAGCTGATTTTCAAACCTTTCATCATAATTTCTTGAAATGTCTTCATACTGGTTCCATATTCCGATTGCAGTTGTTGGAATTACGTTTCTTTTGTCTTCTGAGAACTTGGTGTATGTGTGAAACATCTCTTTTGAGTCAGCTATTACAAGTTTCACGAATGGAATGTCTGCCTTGTAGATTTCTATTCCGTTTTCCTTAAAGAATTTCACTATCTCAAATTTCTCATTGTTTATGTAACATGTTGGGGATGCCAGTATTTTTACCTGCAAATCATTTCTTTTTTCGAATTCCTCTAAAAGAAGTTCCGCTTCATTTTCAAAAAGAAACCCTATTCTCATGTTTATTGAGCTTTTTGCTCTTTTGATTATCTCAAGTTCCTTGTTTATGATTTTTTCAACGCCGTAGATTCTCCAGATCGGTGCCTGAACCTGACTTATTCCGTTTTCATATGTGTTTGTAAGTCTTGTGATTGAGTCTTCAATCTGTCTGTTGAGCTTTTCCTTTTCTCTTGTAAGCACTTCAACAGGGGATTTCACGTTATAAATCAGTGGTCGTCCGTCTTCTATATCTAAAAAATTCTTTTTGTTTAAGCTCTTAAGCACATCATATATTTTGCTTCTAGGAATGTTTGATTTTTCTGATACTTCAACTGCAGTTGCTGAGATTAATGATGTGAGTGTTACATATGCTTGTGCTTCATACATGGTTAGTCCTAATCCTTTCAACAATAGTACATCATCATTCATGTTTTATGGTATTTTGCCCATCATATTTAAATTTGTCACTTTTCACCCTAAAGAAGTGACAAAATCTTTAAATACTTTTCAATTAAAACTATTATTGTAAACATATTAGAGGTAATAATTATGGCAGATGGATTAGATATGTTTTGTTATCAATGTTCCCAAACCGCTAAAGGTACTGGCTGTACTGTAAGCGGAGTTTGTGGTAAGAAACCAACCGTAGCTAGGTTACAGGATAATTTAATATTCACTATGAAAGGAATCAGTGCATACAACTACAATGCAAATGTCTTAGGAAAATACAACCCTGAAATTGATGCATTCCTAACCAAAGGTTTATACACAACCTTGACCAATGTCAACTTCGATGTAGAAGACTTGGTTGCTTTAGCTTTAGAAGCAGGTAAAACCAGCGTAGATGTAATGAGATTACTCAAAGACGCACACATCGAAGCATACGGCGAACCGCAACCTGTTGAAGTAAAAGTAGGTGCTCAGGAAGGACCAGCAATCATCGTAACAGGTCACGACCTAAAGGCATTGGAAGAATTATTAAAACAGGTTGAAGGAACAGACATTAAAGTATACACTCACTCCGAAATGTTACCTGCTCACGGATACCCTGGTTTAAACAAATACGAAAACCTTGCCGGACAATTAGGTGGAGCATGGCACGATCAAAGAACAATCTTTGCTAAATACAATGCAGCTATTGTCGCAACAAGTAACTGTGTGCTTCCAGCATTAGACTCATACAAAGAAAGAATGTTCACAATGGATGTAGCTAAATTGGAAGGAGTAAAAACCATAGATGATTATGACTTCTCAGAAGTAATCGAATGCGCTAAGTCATTAGGATCTTTAGAACCTGAAGAATTAACTACCATAACCACCGGTTGGAGTGCAGGAGCTATTGTTGAACATGCAGAAAAAATCAAAGAATTAGTCTTAGACGGTAAAATCTCAAGATTCTTTGTTGTTGGCGGATGTGACAAAGCAGCAAAACACAACAACTACTACAGGGAATTCGTACAGAACTTGCCTGAAGACACTGTTATCTTAACATTAGCTTGTGGAAAATACAAATTCAATGATTTGGATTTAGGAGATATCGAAGGAATCCCTAGATTATTGGATGTTGGTCAATGTAATGATACAATCGTTGCAGTGGATGTAGCATTAGCTTTATGCGACTTATTCGAAATGGAATTAAACGAATTGCCATTAACAATCGTATTAAGCTGGATGGAACAAAAAGCAGCAGCAGTTTTATGGGCTTTATTATACCTTGGAAAAACTGACATGTGGATTGGACCGATTCTTCCTGCATGGTGTAACGAAGATATCATCAACGTTTTAGTTGAAAACTACAATCTCACCCCAATATCCGGTAATGCTTTAGTGGATATCAAAACAATCATGGGATGAGGTAAATGA
>JAFUBV010000115.1 GCA_017460025.1 Methanobrevibacter sp.
CATTTCAACTCCAATTGCTGACTTTTTAAGTTCAGGTGCGTCATTGACTCCGTCTCCCGTCATTGAAACGATGTTTCCTTTATTTTTCAATGTTTCAACAATTCTCATTTTTTGAGCAGGTTTAACTCTCGCATAAACTTCTATGTCATCTGCAATAGCATCGTATTCCTCATCACTCAGTTTTTCAAGTTCAGCACCGGTAATTACTTTGCCTTTATTTAAAATGTCTAACTCTTCAGCTATGGCTTTAGCTGTCTTTTCATGGTCTCCGGTAATCATTATTACTTTAATTCCGGCCTTTTTACAGTCTGCAACTGCTTTTTTAGCACTTTCTTTTGGAGGATCCATTATTCCAACCAGTCCTGTGAAAATCAGGTTTTCCTCATCGTCATTGTCATCTTTTGTCTTGTATGCAAAGCCTATTGTTCTCAGTGCATTGTCCGCCATTTCGTTAATTTTTTTCAATAGTGTTTCCTTAATTTTGGGTGTGATTATTTCAATACTTCCATTATTATCTATATATTTGCTTTTGCGCAGAATTATTTCTGGAGCACCTTTTGATAATATCATATTATTTTCATCATTGCAGCTATATTCACAGCTCATCATTTTACGATTACTGTCAAGTGGGATTTCATTAACTCTTTCAAATTCTTCATATATGGCAGAATTATCCCTGAAATATTTGTAAATCGCACCGTCTGTAGGATCTCCTATAATCTCGCCGCCGCTTTCGATAGCATTATTGCACAGGATACCAATCTGGGAGGTTTTGCTTTCATTGTAAAAGAATGCTTCCCTGACTGTCATTTTATTTTCTGTCAATGTGCCTGTCTTGTCACTGCAGATAACGTCACATGAACCTAGAGTTTCAACGGAAAGCAGTCTTTTTACTATCGCATTTGACTTTGCCATTTCCTGCATTCCCAATGCCAGGGTCAACGTTAACACTGCAGGCAATCCTTCAGGTATTGCTGCAACGGCAAGTGAAACTGCAGTCATGAATGTCTCAACAAGAGGAATCCCTTTCATAAACTCTAAAATGAAAACGAATACACATACAATAATTGAAATTACGGATAAAATCTTTCCAAGTTTGGAAACTTTGATTTGAAGGGGTGTTTCACCCTCGTCCTCCTGGACCATTTCAGCGATTTCACCAATTTCTGTTTCCATCCCTATTTTTGATACAATTGCAACGGCATTTCCTGAAATGATATTTGAATCCATGTACACCATATCGTTAATTTCCTTAGATATTGCTTCGGATTCCCCGGTTAAATAAGATTCATCAACACGCAAATCATTTGACTCAATTAAAACTAAATCTGCAGGTACCTTATTTCCTTCCTCTAAAAGCACAACATCTCCAATAGTGAGATCTTTTGAATCTATTTGTTGAACTTTTGAGTTTCTTTTGACAATAGCCTCTTTTGTTATAAGACTTTTAAGCATTTCAGAAGCTCTTTGTGAGCGGTATTCCTGAATAAATCCAATGATTGCATTAAATAAAATTGCAATTAAAATCACTATTGCATCAATAACGTCCCCGACAAAATACGCTGCAACCGCCGCAACGAACAGCAGTCCCAGCAGCACATCAATAAACTGCTCTACAAATAACTTCAATGAACTTTTAGGTTTTTTCTCTTCCAATTCATTTAAACCATATTTTGCTTGTCTTTTAAGCACTTCATCCTCGTCCAAACCATCTAGACTTGTATCATATTTAGATAAAATACTGTTTTTCATTTATTCACCTAAAATGTAAAAACTTGCTTTCTTGTAATTTTTTAATTTTAATTGTACTCTTTTAGTATTTATATCTTCATTAAACAGTGGCTTTATAATTAATTTGGTGCTGGTTTTTAAAGCCAGATCAACGATATATGGCTGAAGTTCGCTTGGAGGTCTTATTGAGTATATGATATCCAAATCTTTGTATAATTCCAAATCAGGATTTGTCACATCGTCCTTTATGACGCTTGAATCATTTGGGGAAATGTCCGTTTTGAATATTTCAACATTTTCCTCTTTTGATAAGTAGTCAAAGACCTGTGTAAATTTTCCAACTCCAATTTCACATATCTTTGTTGGATTTTTCTCACATTGGGATAGGATATATTCGGCGAAATTATTCCACATATCATCAGCTCTAAATTATCTTTACTTTAATATTTAATTTAAAAATATTTAAATAATTTTTTCGTTATATTAATGATATGATGATTATACGTGAGTTCACTCCCGCCGATTTAAAAAGAGTTTTTGAAATAGAAAATATGTCCTTCAACCAGTCTTATGGAATTGACATGTTTAAAAGTTTATATGATATGGGAACAGGCTTTTTGGTTGCTGAAATTGACGGATACGTTATCGGATCTATTATTTTTTGGAGAAAATATGAAAATCAGGGTCAGATCATTTCTCGTGCAGTCGAGAAAAACTACAGGAGATTAAAGGCAGGAACACGTTTATTGTCAAAAGCTATCCAGGTACTTATGATGTTTGACATAGCTAATATCTATCTTGAAGTCAATGAAAACAATACCGGAGCTTACGAATTTTATAAAGGTTTCAATTTCAGGGTAGACAGATTAGTTCCGAATTATTATCAAAATCATGATGGAGCTATTGTAATGTATCTGCCGATTATAAGGTCAGGTTAGTGAGATTGTTTAAGTTAGTCATTTGACTGTATTGCATTAATGTTTCTGACGTTATTGTTCCGGTCAATATTAGAATTAGCAATACAACTAAGTAGAATATGAATATTCCAAGCTGGATGCGGCCATGTTTTTTGGCAACAGGATCTTTTCTTGTGGTAAGATAAATTGCAATAATAAGACCTATTAGTCCTCCTAAAATGGAAAAGACATAACCTAAAACTATCAATACTCTGCTTGTGTGGGGAATATTATTTATTCTTTGAGCATCATTTGAGATTTCCTTGCGAATAACTATAGGATTGAGTGAAGAATTGATATTTTCGTTTTGATTTTTAAAAATTAATGGAGCACCACATTTCACACAGTAGTCTGCCTCATCAGGATTTGGATAATTGCATAATGGGCATGCATTAGGGTTTTCCTCTATTTTTGGAAACTCATATCCGCATTTTATACAGAATCCGTATTGATCATCGCTTGCTGAGTAGCATTGTGGGCATCTTCTTATAACCATATTATCACTTTATTTTAAATTAGTCAATCAATTTATTTAAAAGTTATTATAAAATATTATTAGGTGTGTTAATAATGCTTGAAAAAATAGAAATAACTCAAAGGTTCAACTTTAAAAAACTAAACAAGCATTATGAATGTTTCATCATAGACTTCATTTCTAAAAAGGCTTATTTCAACATTAATGAAATGATTTATCCTGAACAGTTTTATGAGGGTAATTATTCCCTTGAAAATCCCTGCGATCAGATATTGGACGATTTGAAATCAAGAGTCTTAAGCAAGATTTATGATTTGGATGAAACGGACTGTGAATTATTTAAAATTGAATTTGAAAAGCTAAATCTTTTTGAAGGATTCAAATCACAGGGCTTTCAGTACTTTGAAAAGTTAGAGAATCTGTATTCATGCAATATCAATCTGTATTATTCGGATGATTATCAGGAGTTTTCCATAAAAAATGATTTTCCCAAATATTGGCTTGATTTCAATGATTTGCTAATTAAGCTGGTAAATTTTGATGTTTTAAATATCTTAAATCTGGAAAATATCGTGACCAACCTATTTTTCAATATTAAAAAAGAGGGCGTTTATGATAATGAAGATAACAGATTGGATTTGACCTCTCTTGAATTCGGCCATTATGAGGCATTTCCTAATGACACTCCACATCCAAGCGTAATCATTGATTTTGAAAATAAAAAAATCAGCGGCTATTTTGAAAAGGAAAATGCGGATTTTACTGTTCTTTTTGACCTTTTTGAAGAATATGGGGTTTATGAATGGATTTTGGATTCATATCAGAATAAGTCCAATAACTATGACTCTCCCGAATTGGATGGATATGACTGGTATTTGGAGCTGGTTTTCAACAGTTCAATCATCTGGAATATCATCGGACATAATGAATATCCTGACACTTATGTTTTCCTGGCTCGTGAAATCAGGCAGTTAACTGACTTGGATTTGCTTGAAATGGAAACGATTCCTGATGAGGAAATTGAATTGTTTAATCAGTATGGAAAAATGAACTTATCCTAAAATATTGCTGTTTTTTCATTAATTATTTATATTTGTAAGTAGATAATTTTATATATTATATTAATTTTATCATAGGCGATATTATGTCAGAAGTCTCATCAAAAGAATTATATGAATTTAAAAAAACTTTAAAAGAATTATCACAAAAAAGAGGTAGAGGTACAGAACTCGTTTCAGTTTACATCCCTCCTGACAAGCAATTGAGTGATGTCGGTAAGCATATGAGGGATGAACTCGGGCAAAGTGCTAACATCAAGAGTAAACAGACCAAAAAGAATGTTCAATCAGCTATTGAGGTTATTTTACAGAGCATTCGTTTATATAAAAAGCCTCCTGAAAACGGTTTGGTCCTGTTTGTTGGCATGATTCCTAAAGGAGGTCCCGGCACTGAAAAGATGGAAAAGTATATTTTAGAACCTCCTGAACCTGTTGTGACTTACTGGTACAAATGTAACAATGAGTTTTTCCTGGAACCTCTTGAATACATGATTGAAGAAAGAGATACCTATGGTTTGGCTGTAGTTGACAGAAAAGAAGCTACAATAGCTACTTTAAAAGGTAAAAAAATTACTATCGTAGGCCATTTAACCAGTGGTGTTCCGGGTAAGCATAAGGCAGGGGGACAATCACAAAGAAGGTTCGATCGTGTAATTGAGGATGAAGCCCGTGAATTCTTAAAACGTATTGCCAGACGTATCAATGATGAATTCTTACCGCTGAAGGATGATTTAAAAGCGGTTGTAATTGGCGGACCGGGATTTACCAAAAACGATTTGGTTGATGCGGATTATATTCAGTATGAAATCAAGGATAAAATCATAGCTACTGTGGATACATCATACACTGGTGAATTTGGTATTCGTGAGGTTATCAACAAATCAACGGATCTTTTAAATGAATTGGATGTTATCCATGAAAAAGAAGTTATTCAAAAGTTTTTGGGTGAACTCAGAAAAGATGATGGATTGTATTCCTATGGTGAGAATGAAGTCAGAAACAATCTGATTATTGGGGCTGTTGATACTTTGTTATTGTCTGAGGATTTGGAATCTATGCGTAAAACTTTCAAATGTGGAAACTGTGGATTTGAAAAAGGAATCACAGTTAAAACTCAATCTGAAGCTGATTCACTTGAAGAACGTTGTCCTGAATGTAATGAATTGTTGAAAGAGGAATCTTCTGAGATTTTAGTGGATGATTTTGTTGATCTTGCTGAAGAAATGAATACTACTGTAGAGTTCATTTCAACTGAAACTGAAGAAGGTATGCAACTTTACCGTGCATTTGGTGGTATTGGGGCAATCTTAAGATATTACGTAGGACATTAAGGATTTTAATCAATCCTTTTACTTTTTTTATTATTTTTTTC
>JAFUBV010000010.1 GCA_017460025.1 Methanobrevibacter sp.
ACGGAGGAATCTAAATGGACGTTAATGAAAAATACTTTTCAAATATAACAAAAAGGGAACGTGCAATCTTTGAAGGCGGAATCTCAATGGGAGCTCTTTTCCATCAGTTTGTAGGAACGCCGGTCAATGAGTCAACCCGCAAAAATCTTGAAAGGACTATTGAGGATTCGTTTAAACTTCAGCCTGCAATCGAGGATGTTGAAGTTAAAATCAATTTAAACGACAATACAGGATTTGACTACATTTCCCTTTCAGGAGATATGCTTGATGTTCGAATACATACCCTGGTCGATGACGTCAGGGCAGTAATCAGAATAGAGTTCATAGAAGAGCTTAACTATCCTCTGATGTATGTTGAGGAAATTTAATATAACTCTTTTAAATCAGAGATAAATTCTTTTAAGTGAGTTTTGGTTACATGATTCATGAGGACAATCCTTATTGCCTTTGGACAGTTTGCAACTGAAACTTTCCACCCATTTATTTTTTCCAGTTCTTCAGACAAATCATCCGGACTTTTTTCAGGATGGTTGAAAGCCACAATATTGAGTTCAGGCTCCACTATAACATCATAACCTATTTCTTCAAGGGATTGCCTTAAAAATTGCGTATTTTTCATGAGATTGTCTGCAAGCTTTGAATATCCTGACTTTCCGAAATACTTTAAAAGCGCATAAGTTGCAACCGTTGAAGCTCCAAGACGGGTTCCAACAATGGTTGACTGGGTTTTGACCGTCAGATATGGTGAGTCAACTGCCATGACCTCAAGATACTCCTTTTTTCTGAAAATTATTCCACCTGCAGGAATCGGTGCAAGCCCCATCTTGTGAGGGTCAACCGTTATTGATGAAACGCCTTCCAATTTAAAGTCAAATTCTGGAAAGTCATATCCTATGCTTTTAAGAAACGGAATAGAAAATCCTCCGAATGCCGCATCAACATGGAAATAGATATTGTTTTCATGAGCTATTTGTGAAAGCTCCTCAATCGGGTCGATTAAACCTAGTTCGGTAGTTCCGGCAATTGCCACAATAGCTATGGTATTTTCTGTAATCTTATTTTTTACAGAGTTTACGTCAATTTTATAGTTTTCATCCAAATCGGCTTCAATGATTTTAAGGTTCATCATGTCAGCTGCCTTTTTAAATGAGAAATGGGCTGATTTTGGAAGGATTATTTCGCCGTTTTTTATTCCCTTGTATTTTCTTGCATGATTTCTTGCAGCCCTTACGGCCATAATGTTAGCTTCAGTTCCCCCAGTAACAATGTTTCCATAAGCCTCATCAAGATTCAATAATCTACCAATGATTTTTATTGTTTTTTCCTCGACTGATTTGGTTCCCCTGAAAAGTCCTGGATCGCCCAGATTGCTGTCAAGAAATTTGACATAGACTTCTTTTGCAAAAGGATGTGCTTCTGTACACATTGAGCCCAAAATTCTACCGTCACGGTATTTCAAATCCTCATCTTGAATCAAATCAAGTTCATGTAGGATTTCCTCTTTATCTATTGGTAAATCATTCATAAAATCATCTAATAAAATTAAAAATTTAAAAAAGAAAAAAAGAAAAAATTTATTCTAGACGCTTACGGGCAGCTTCTAAAATAATTTTTTGTTCAGCACGAGCAACAGTTTTTCTTACTTCCGCTACTGCGTCTGCATTGGAACTAACTGACGTAATTCCGAATTTAACAAGTTTTTCAACGATATGTGGAACACTTCCTGCTTGACCACAGATACTGCATGTAACACCTGCTTCAGCACATTTCTTAATAGTTCTTTCTATAAGTTTCATTACTGCAGGGTGTTCTTCAGTGTAGTGTTTTGCAACGAATTCATTGTTTCTGTCAACTGCAAGAGTGTATTGGGTTAAATCGTTGGTTCCAAGACTTACAAAGTCAACACCAATTTCCAAGTAATCCTCAATAGTCAATGCTGCTGCAGGGATTTCAACCATCATACCGAAGTCAACATCTTTGTGAGGTTCCAATCCGACTTCAGAACATAATGCTTTAGCTTGGATTAACTCAGATGGGCTTTGTGATAAAGGAATCATAATTCCAATGTTTGTGTATCCCTGTTCGTGCAATTTTTTGATTGCTTTGAATTCACATTTAAGGATTTCAGGCTGGTCAAGTTCCCTTCTGATTCCTCTCCAACCGAGCATTGGGTTGTGCTCTTCAGGTTCGTTTTCTCCACCTTCCAAGGTGATGAACTCGTCGGTCGGTGCATCCAGAGTTCTGTACCATACAGGTTTTGGATAGAATGCATCAGCTACAATTTGAACGTTTTCAGCGATTGTATCGATTAGCTCATCCTCTTTTCCGTCAGCAATGAATTTTCCAGGGTGAATTCCTGCGGTCAACATTAAGTGTTCGGTTCTTAAAAGTCCGACACCGTCTGCACCGGTTGCTGCTGCACGCTGTGCTGCTTCAGGCATACTTACGTTAGCTTTTACTTCAGTTACGGTTAAGATTGGTGCTTCAGCTGCCACTGCCTGTACTGCAGGAGCTTCCTCTTTGATTTCAGTGATTCCTTCAAATACTAAACCTTTCTTACCATCTAATGTAACACCAGTGTTTTCTTTTAAGGTTCTTGTAGCATCTCCTGTTCCTACAACACAAGGAATACCCAATTCACGGGAAATGATTGAAGCGTGACAGGTTACTCCACCTTCATCTGTGACAATACCGCTTGCTCTTCTCATAGCAGGCACCATATCCGGAGTGGTCATTGTTGTAACCATGACGTCTCCTTCTTCGATTTTATCCAATTCATCAATGTCTAAAACGATTTTTACGTTACCTGTTGCAATACCTGGACTTGCACCTAAACCTCTGACTAAGACTTCTCCTTCAACGCTTGCACCGTCATCAGCAGGAGCGTCGTCACCTAATGTTGTGATTGGTCTTGCCTGTAGAAGGAAGAGGTTGTCCCTTTCAAATGCCCATTCAGTATCCATTGGTTCACCGTAGTGAGCTTGTACTCTTTTACCCATTTCGGTAAGTTCAATTAGCTCTTCGTCGGATAAAACACGTTCATTTCTCATATCTTCAGGAACATCAACTTTTACACTGGTACCTTTTTCATCGTTGGTGTACATTACCTTTTTATCGGAGATTGTGACGTTGATGATTTCGTTGTTTGCCTTAGCGACCTGATAGTTGTCGGGAGTTACGTCTCCTGATACAACAGCCTCACCAAGACCCCATGACCCTTCAATCAATGCAATATCCTCACCGGTTGATGGGTTTACGGTAAACATTACACCCGCCTTGTCTGCAATAGCCATTTTTTGAACAACAACTGCAATCAATACTTTTGAGTGCTCGAAGTTGTTTTCTTCACGATAAAAGATTGCTCTTGCTTCAAACAGTGATGCCCAACATTTTCTGACATATTCAATTACTTCCTCGTCTCCGCTTACGTGGAGGAAAGTGTCCTGCTGACCTGCAAAAGATGCTTCAGGCAAGTCTTCAGCGGTAGCTGATGATCTGATAGCCACATCAGTGTCATCTTCGCCAACCCTTTGACAGAGCTGATTGTAAGCTTCCTTGATAAACATGATCATATCATCTGGAATTGGAGTTTCGATAATGATAGCTTTGATTTCTTCAGCTGCAGCTTGAAGAGCTTTAGTATCATTGATATCGATTTTATCCAAAATGTCTAAAACCTTATCATTAATTCCAGTGTCTTCCATAAATTTCTGATAAGTTTCTGCAGTTACTACAAAACCTGGCGGTACAGGAATACCAGCTTGTGTTAATTCACCCAAATTAGCACCTTTTCCGCCCGCAATTGCAATATCAGACTTGTTTAAATCCTCAAATTTTTGTACGTACATGAAATATAACCTCTTGGTTTTAAAAAATTGAAAAAGTAAAAACTTAGTCAATCAATAATACTATTTTTATTTTGAACACTTATAAAATTATGTAAATGGCTTTGGATTTTTTTGTGGTGAAAATATTTTAAGAAATTTTTTTAGGAATAATTCATTAAAATCCATACAATATCAGTTAAATCCAACTAATCTATTATAATATAAAAAAATATCAGATCATTGCTAATTCAGTTTCCATGACAGGAATATTATTTAAATTAGCTGTAATCCTATTAATATCAAATATTTGATTTTTATTATGTATTAACATCATTAACTGGACATTTAGACTAATCACATCTTCAGTGATGTTTGCTTGAATATTGATTTTTATTAAATTTTTTAAAATAATTTTTATCCAAATTAAATATTTTAGAAGCATTCAAAAACTCAAATGCAACAGGTTTACCCATCAAATCAAAATCCAATATAACATCATTGTCCAATTCAATAGAAACTTCATAATCATAAGAATCAATGCAATAAATAAATAATGAATCACCATTATAATCATAATCATATTCCACTTGATTACTCATTATCTCACCCTTTTATTTCTATCAGTTAACATAACAGTGACAAACTTAATAATCCTATTACTATTTATGGATATCACAATGATATATCTTTTGAAGGTTTATCATTATGTTCAAAATACAATCGAAATTTATTGTAATCCTGCTTAATAATACCCATTAATTGCCCATG
>JAFUBV010000011.1 GCA_017460025.1 Methanobrevibacter sp.
AAAAAAGGTTTTATAAACCAATCAATTGACCAACTAAAACTATAACAAAACCAATAACACCGATGATTAAAACACCTAATGCAGTAATTTTAGCTAAATCAAAGTATTCACTTCTATCTGGTTTTCTTGAAACCTTTAATACTCTTTTACTGTCTTTAACAAATCTATCAAAACGTTCTTGTACATTCATTTAAATACCCAAAATAAAAAATTTAGTAAATTATAACAAAATAATAATATAATTATTTTGAATTTATTAATTAATAAAGTTTTCTATAAATCTAAAAAAATATGAAAATTTAGTGATGGATTTAGAAAATACCATCAATAAAATCATCTAATTGGTCAGTAGTGCTTTGAGCTTCACTTGAAGATTCATCATCGGCATCGTCAAAATCAGCATTGGATACTCCATCACCAGATTCAATACCTGAAACAACAATGGTTGTTCTAACAGTACTTTGTAATGAAGAATCAAGTTGAGCACCCCAAATAATATTTGCTTCAGGATCTAATTTGTCAGCAACAACTTGCACGATTTTTTCAGATTCATGTAATGTTAAATCTTCACCACTGGAACTGTTAATTAAAGCACCAGTAGCATTTGAAATATCAATGTCAAGTAAAGGACTGCTTAAAGCTTCATGTACGGATTCTAATGCTCTATCTCCAGAGTCAGATTCGCCCATACCAATCATTGCCATACCTGAGCCTTCCATGATACTTTTAATATCAGCGAAGTCCAAACTTACAATACCTGGTTTTGTAATTAATTCAGTGATTCCTTTAACAGCTCTTCCTAAAATTTCATCAGAAACTAAAAATGCTTTAGTTAATGGAAGATTTGGAGCCACTTCTAATAATTTGTCATTAGGAATAATAATTACAGTGTCAGCTGCTTCTTTGAGTTTTTCTAAACCTTCATCAGCATTATTTCTTCTTCTAATACCTTCAGCTGAGAATGGCATTGTAACAACAGCTACAGTCAATGCTCCTAATTTTTTAGCGATTTTAGCAACGATAGGTGCGGAACCAGTACCAGTTCCTCCACCAAGACCGCAGGTAACAAATACCATGTCTGCGCCTTCAAGAGATTCTCTTATTTCATCTTCGGTTTCTTCAGCACATTCTTCACCGATGCTTGGATCTCCACCTGCACCTAATCCACCGGAAGTTTTTCTGCCTAAGAGAATTTTTTTATCGGATTGACTGTAATATAAGTCTTGTGCATCAGTATTGACTGTGATTGTATCTGCACCTTCAATACCTATTTCAGATAATCTTGAAATTGTGTTGTTTCCAGCACCACCAGCACCAACAACAAAAATATTAGTTTTTTGGATAAATCCGATTAAATCTTCGTCTATATCGGATGTAATAGTTTTTTTGGAATCTACTTTTTCCATTCTTTCTTCAGATTCTTTAATTGCATCATCTATAAATTTCACGAACTAACCCCACATACGTTCTTAAAAATAATTGTTAAATATTTCTGTTTAAACTAATATTTAAATGCAACTATATTTTGAAAAAAATTAAAAAATAGTGTTAAAAAAATGAATTGAAAGAGAATTTAATCTCTTGGCATTGCAATTATTTCATGGATTTTTAAATTGAATAAGTCTTTAGCATTAACCGGTGTTAATATTACTGCAGTATCCACTCCAGAACCTCTACCGCCAATAGCTATGATTTCATCACCGACAGGAATTAAACCTGCATCAGCGGCCATGATTGATATTTCGCATGCCACTTTAACACCATGGGAAAACATACGAAGCGTATCTGCAACGATATCAAGTGGAGCATAACCTCCGTATTTATTTGTTACACCACGATTTGCACCGCTGAAAGCGTGAGATCCGACAAATGTGACTATTCCTTTTTCACCCAATTCATCCAAGACTTCTTCACTGATTTCCAGTGCATTTTCTTCCTTAAACCCTGCATGATGAGTAACATTAATGATTTCGGCATCACCGTTAACCGCATCATATAATTTCAATGCGGATTTACCTGTTGATGAAGCAATTACAATATTATCTATATCCTCAGATTCATCCAGTCTTTCTTTTACAGTAGCTATCAGTTCATCAGTGTAATCTTCACCTTGTTTTTCGAAGTATGTTATTTTCATTTAACTCACCTTTTAAATATAATATGGTAATATATATTATTTAAGGGTTTAATATGATTGATAAAAATATAAAACATGTAATCAATGGAGATTACATCGTAATTCCAATTGAAACAGGATATATAAAACCAAATGAAGATTTGAACTCCATCATAATTCCTGCACGTAAGCTAATGGAAAATGGAGATTATTTGGTGATTGCAGAAACCCCAATATCCAGTTCACAAGGCAGACTGGTTGAGGAGGCAGAATATAAACCGTCACTCACCGCAAAATTTCTAACAACCGTCTGGAGCAAATACCTTTGGGGTTATATTTTAGGACCGTTATTGAAAATCAAAAAAAGAACAATTAAGAATTTAAGAAGATTACCTGAAGAAACTAAAGCCCACAAAGAAGTGGTATTGCAGTTATATGGCCTAAAACATGCACTTAAACCTGCATCAGAAGCTGGAATCGATTTAAGTAATGCACCGGGAACATGTGTTTCACTTTTGCCTGAAAATCCAGAAAAGGTGGCCTGCGACATTAAAGAAGAAATCGGAAAGGATATCTGTGTCATGATAATAGATACCGATGCAACATACATGAAAAACGGGAAATATTTCACCGGACTTCCGATAGCCATTGACGGAATCAAAGCAGACATGGGATTTTTCGGATATGTGAAAGGGCAATTGAGTGAAAATATGGGATCAACACCTCTCGGATGCAGTGAAAAAATCAGCGTTGAGGAAGGCTTGAAAATAGCCAATATCGCTGAAGATTATCAAAAATCCCTATCAACTGAAATGAAAACAATCCATAGTGTGAAAAAGGTTTTGGGAACTTCCGAAAGTGAAGTCACAATTGAGGCTCTGGACAGCATAACCCATACCCCTGCAGTAATCATCAGAAAAATCAACTAACTTTTTATAATATGAAAAACAAATTATTTATATTATAGTTTTAGGGGTAATTAGATGATAAATAATTCAATTGTTAACGATTTTTTAGAAGGAATTGTAGATGAGGATGATTTAAAAAATGTTAAAGCAATCATCGAAGCATTAATTGAAGGAATTGAAACCGATGAAGCAATTCATGAAAAAACAGGCATTAAATTAAATACTGTTAGAAAATTATTATACAAATTACATGATGCCTCAATAGCTACTTACAAAAGAAATAAAGACCCTGAAACTCAATGGTTCACATATACCTGGAAATTTGACAAAGAGGAATATGTTGAAAAAATTACTGATTTTTATACAAACAGATTAAACGAAAGACAGGAAGCATTGGATAATTTAGAAAATAATCTTTACTTTGTTTGCTGTATGGATCAAGAACATTTCAAAGGAGATTATACCGAATCTTCCGAATATGAATTCTACTGTCCAGTATGTGATTATGAATTAGAACCATATGATGCTAAAAAAGAGAAAACCTTACTTAAAAGAAGAATAACCCTTGACAAAAAGAATTTCAAGAAATTTGAAGATGCAATCAACAAGCAATGATACAAATGGAAGAAATTGAAATTCTTAAAAAAGAAAAAACACCACAAAATGTTATTGATCACTCAATAGCAGTTTGCAGGAAAGCATCGAAAATAGCTGAAAATTTCCCTAAAGCTGATAAGGAGCTTATTAAAACCGGCGCTTTATTGCATGATATTGGAAGATCAAAAACACATGATATCACACATGCAGTTGTTGGATGTGAAATTGCACGTGGATACGGATATTCCGATAATGTCCTGAATATCATAGAAAGACATATTGGTGCAGGAATCACCAAAGAGGAATCCCGTGCATTAGGTCTTTTTGAAAAATCTTATGTTCCCCAAAGTCTGGAAGAAAAAATCGTTGCTCATGCAGATAACCTGATTAGCGGAACAAAAGAAGTCGATGTTGATTATGTTATAAAGAAATGGGAATCCAGAATGGAAAACCCTGAAGATAATATTAAACGTTTAATTAAACTTGATGAAGAGTTGATACAAGCTTTTAAGGATGATTAATTATGAAAGTAATATGCTCAAGTGAAGAATCTTTGTATAGGCCTGAAGCGGTTAGATGGAGACAAAGAATGGAATGGATGAAACCTGTCGGGGACAGTGTCGTTCTACTCCCGTGCAGTATGAAAAAACCTTACTCAGATTCCAAATCCCATCAGGCATTCAGAAAAGTTACCAGATCATTTCAGGAACTTATTGTGACTTCACCATTTGGAATCTGCCCAAGAGAACTTGAAAACACTTTCCCAATACAATCTTATGATGTCAGTACAACAGGTTCATGGTCACAGGATGAAATTAGAGAAACAGGCAGGTTAATTGAAAAGTACTGCGAAGGCAAAAATGTCATTGCACATCTTGCCGGAGGATATTTGGAATCCTGCGAAGCATTTTTAGATGACTTTACATTAACATGCAAAAACGGCAAACCTACCTCACCGGATTCCATTTATAACTTGAGAATGGAACTTAAAAATCACAATAAGATTAACAGGCGTGACAAGGTTTTAAATGAACTCAGATCAATTGCCGTCTATCAGTTCGGTCCGGAAGCAAAAGACTTCATTCCAGACAATGTAAAAACAAAAGGAAGATACCATAAACAAATCATTGTTGATGGAAAACAAATTGCCCTTTTAAATAAGGATTATGGCCTTTATCGTTTGAACCTGGCCGGTGGAGAAATATTGAAAGATTTGGGCATTAACATTGTAAACATTGATTTTAATCTGGAAACCAATACTGTCTTCGCACCAGGCATTAACAAAGCTAGCCACAATATCATTCCTAATGACGAAGTTGTTGTTGTAAAGGACGATACTGTCGTTGGAGTCGGAAAGGCTATTTTAACTGGTCGTGAAATGGAAGAGTGTTCAAATGGAATTGGTGTTAAAATCAAGCACAGAGTAAAATAATTTTAAAAAAACAATAATCTTTAAATATGTTATAGAAATATAATAAGTGTTATACAAATTATTTATGATATATGAGGTGACTATTAAATGTCAGAAGAATTAGTTAATTCAATTAGAGATGCAGTTTCTGTAATTAATGACCCTCACATGGGCGTTAGTATCGTTGATATGGGTATTGTACAAGACATTAGTGTTGATGGCGATGAAGCAAAAATTATCATTAAACCAACTAACCCTGGTTGTATGAGTGTTGCTCGTATCGCTGCAGATGCTAAAACTCAAGCTGAAAAAGTTGAAGGAGTATCTAAAGCAATCATTGTTGTTGAAGGACATGCTATGGCAGAATCCATCAATGAAATGATCAACAGATAAATCAGATATAACACCACCCCAATTACCATTGCTAAATTAAGTTAATTATTATAATTAACTTTTAATTTTTAATTTTTTAGGAAAAAATGGCCCAAAACCAAAACACTTATATAGTGATGACAACCACAAATATATTTGTTGTTACATAGGCTAGTGGCACAGCTTGGTTAGCGCGCTCGGCTGATAACCGGGAGGTCATGGGTTCGAATCCCATCTAGCCTAC
This sequence comes from Methanobrevibacter sp., assembly GCA_017460025.1. Lineage (GTDB taxonomy): Archaea > Methanobacteriota > Methanobacteria > Methanobacteriales > Methanobacteriaceae > Methanocatella. The sequence goes on from JAFUBV010000011.1 coordinate 5,649, forward strand.
TTTTACTAAACTCTTTTTTTAATGATTTTTTTCTTACATGATTATTTTATCAAATTTTTTTGAGAATTTTTTCCAAATTTTTAAATACTATGTTCAACATAATATAACTTGGATGTACAAAAAAGTGTAATGAGGGATAAAATGTGGGAAAAAATTCATGACAAATTCAAAAAGTATCCGGCTAGAATACGCGTTGCAGAAAAAATGATAGAGCTTGGCTTATCTTTACATGAAGATGGAAAGATATATTGCGGTAACTTAAAAATTAGCGATAAATCTCTCGCTACAGCAGCAGATGTTGACAGAAGAGCAATAAAATCAACAATTGAAGTAATTCAAAATGATCCGGAATTGTTCGACTTATTCAACAACATCATTCCCGCAGGAACATTGCTTAAAAACATTGCAAAAAAAATTAATCTTGGAGTAATTGAAATAGAAGTAAACTCCGAAAACGAAGGAATGCTTGCTACAATAACACATTTAATTTCAAAAAAAGGAATAAACATAAGACAGGCTTATGCCGAAGACAGTGAAATGCAGGAATATCCTCTTCTCACATTAATAACGGAAAATCCTATTGATGGTGAATTGATTAATGAATTTAGAAAAATAGAAGGAATAAATAGAGTA
>JAFUBV010000116.1 GCA_017460025.1 Methanobrevibacter sp.
ATATTGTCTCATCGTTTAGATGGTTATTATGCCACATTTCTTCAAAAATCTGAACATGCAAGCGTAAGCCAATTTGCAAATCAGATTACACTACAGAAAATGATGGGAAACATTTTTCCATTTGTATTTATCATGGTTTCAATGTTAATACTCCTAACAACAATGACGAGAATTATTTCTCACCAAAGAACTCAAATCGGTATCCTTAAAGCTAATGGATTTAAAAATAGTTCTATAATATGGCATTATTTATCCTATGGGTTCTGGATGGTTCTGATTGGATCCATATTGGGTTTGATTTTAGGTCCTATGTTGTTGCCTCAGATGGTTTATTTTGTAATGAAACATATATTCATATTACCTTCATGGAATGTGGTTTGGAGTATGGATTTCGTTTATATGACTATCCTGATGATTATAATGTCTTTGGTTATTTCATTCTATTCTGCCAAAAGCATTTCAGATGAAAGTCCGTCCCAGTCCATTAGAGCAAAATCTCCTAAATTTTTTAAAAAAAGTTTTATTGAAAGACTGAGTTTTTGGTCTAAACTGTCATTTAATATACGTTGGAATTATCGTGATGCCAGAAGAAATAAATTCCGCTCATTGATGACCATAATTGGAATAATAGGTTGTACTTCACTGTTGATATGTGCATTTGGTCTGAATGATTCAATGAATGAGCTGACAGAATGGAACTTTGAATATATTAATCATTATGATTCTGAGTTGATTATTGACAGCGATGCTGACTCATCTGCAATTGATGAGGTTGCAAAAGAGGTTGGCGGCGAGAAGATTATGAAAACCGTTATTGAAATTGAATCGCCAACTGTGAAAAAGCAGGGTACGCTTTTGGTTTTGGATGGTGGTGACATGATAACACCAACTGATGATGACTGGAACAAAGTTGAAATCAATGATGATGAGGTCTCCATATCTAAAAAAATGGCTGAAATTTTAGGTGTTGGTGTTGGGGATACTGTAAGATGGCATATGGTTGAGTCAAACAAATGGATTGAACTAACAATAGATAAAATTCATGCAGATCCCAATACTCAGGGACTTGTAATGTCAAAGAATACCCTTGATGATTTGAATTTGAATTATACTCCATCAAGCATTATGACTGCCGAGCACATTGACAAGAATTATTCTGCAATAAAGTCATATACTGTTAAGGAATCTAGAATTGGAAGTTGGCATGAACTTACACAAGCTGCATGGGTACTAATATATGCATTAATTGCATTAGCATCTATCTTAGCAGTGATTGTACTTTATAACTTGGGAATGTTGTCATTTACAGAAATGGAGAAGGACATCGCAACATTAAAGATTTTGGGCTTTAAAACGAATGCCTTAAGAAAGGCGCTATTAACTCAAAATCTGTTGTTCACTACAATTGGTTTCATATTGGGTGTTCCTTTAGGAAGTTACCTACTAAAAGAAATATGGATGTCGTCAGGAGACTCCTATTATATTATACCTTCCATATCTGTCACAACAGTCATTTTAGCAGGAATAATTACATTTTCTTTATCTATACTGGTTAATCTGGCGTTTTCGGCTAAAATAAAAAGATTGAACATGGTTGAAACACTTAAAAATGGTGAATAATTAACATGTTTTTTAAAAATAAATATTGAAGTTGAAATCATCAACTTCTAAAATAGTTCGCTGTCTTTTAAGTGTTCTTCAAAGTAATGAGTTACATTATCTGCTTTCTTTTTAAAGATTAACATGACAATGAGTGTCACCAATCCAATACCTAGAATGACAATTAATGCTATAAGGTAATTTGACCAGATTAATCCCAGTTGGGCTTCACGTACCAGGGTTATTCCATATGTCATTGGCAGATATGGATTTAACACATTGAAAAACTGTGGTATGATTTCAATAGGGTAGATTCCCCCTGTTCCAGATATCTGAATTACCAAAAGGACAATTGCAATTGTTTTTCCAACATTGCCCAATGCAGATACAAGCGAATAAACTAAAACCATAAACACTGCTGATACAAGATAACAGGAAAGTACAAACAATATTTCATTTTCAATATATATTCCCAGAATATGCGCACCAATTATTGTAACTGTGGCCTGCAAGAGACTCATGGCTAAAAATATCGCCACTTTACCCGCATACATCTCAAGAGGAGAATATTTTGTTCCTTTACTGGTTCCAGGTTTTAATATTGCACAAGTAATTATAGCGCCAATCCACATCGATAGAACAATATAGAATGGGGATACTTGTGACCCGTAGTCCGGTACTGAGAACAGTTCATGTCTGTCTAATTTTATAGGAGCATAGAAATAATCTCCAAGTATTGTTTCATTAATGCCTGTGATGCTTGCAAGTGAATCTGCAGATGATGCAAGAGAAGCTGCTGCTGTAAACAATGCTTGTGTTGCAGCATTTGAAAGCAAAACTGAACCTGCTGCAAGAGAAAGTGAACCTTCTGCTAATTCATCAATACCTCCTTTAAGTAGCTCTGAATTTTCTGCCAAAGATAGAGAACCTGATGCTACTTGACCCGCACCATCGTTCAATTGTTGGAATTTGCCTGTGACATTATCGGATTTAGAATCAATTCTGTCAGTCACTTCATGTATTGTAGGGTTACTTGTGTGATCTCTAATATAACCTGTGGCTCCATGAATTTCTGTATTATATGTATTCACTTTATCATATGTCTGTTGGGTGCCTTCCGCAACCTGGCTTGCACCTTCAGATAACTGACTTGCTCCATCTGATAATTGGCTTGCACCTTCAGATAATTGCCCTGCACCACTTGATAATTGGCTTGCTCCAGAAGATACTTGTGCAGAGCCTGCTGCAAGTTGACTTCCACCACTAGCTAATTGACCTGCTCCTGAAGATAATCCTGATTGCAGTTCTCCAAGCTTTCCATAGGCCGCAAGATTTATAATTTCAATAATTTTTGCATTTAATGCATTATAAATGGCAGTAGAACCTGTGTCCGTTAATTTAGATGCTAATGGATTTTTCATATTAACAATATATTCCAGTTTTGCAGGTTGAGGGTCATCGGTTGTGATTGAAACAACATTTTCACTCAGGTTTTCGGGCAATATTATTCCTGCATAATAATCTCCATTGTAAACACCGTCACGAAGCTCTTCTTCTGTGACGAACGTCCAGTTAAATCCATCATTATTTTTCAAGTCTTTTATCAGTTCATCTCCGACATTTATATTGGCACCCTCGAAAGTTGCACCTTTATCAAGATTTGCGATTGCAAATGCAATGTCTCCAGTATCTTCATATGGGTCCCAACATGCCTGAATATTAAACAGTGCAAAAAGGGAAGGCAATATGATCAATACAATTAAAAGGATTGTAACAATTGGATTTGAAAATGCTGATTTAAAATTCTTTTTTATAATTTCAAAAACATTATCGAATTTCCTTGCCTTCATGTAATTCCTCACAAAATCATAATAGTGAATAAAACTTTATTATATTAATATATCTTTTAAGAAATATTTAAACATACCAATCAATTTTAAGGAAAAAACCACACCTTAATATCAAAGAAATTAACCATTGCTTATATGAATATGGGTGATGACATACTTCTAAAAAAATAAGGTAAAGTGAGGTATATTTGATTATTGTTGAAACTCTTTTGCCTTTTCAACTAACCTTTTACCTAACTCAAAAGCTTTTTGCAAATCTTTGGGAAACTGTTCATCCCTTTGTTTTTCTCTAAGGTTTTCCAATCCTTCAGGCAAATCATATTTGGAATAATTCTTAAATTGATAAGTGAAATGGGAGTATAATGTTTCATTGTAACCGTAGAGTATTTCAAGGAAATGCTTATTAACTTCCAGAGCATGTTTAAATTCATGAGTTGCTTCTTCTTCTGGAGCACCGGTTGTATAAATCATTGCAGTAGGAACTGTTTTATTTAATAAACTACTTTCAACTTCTCCGGTTTTTTCATTAACTTTTGGATTGTAGGATAAAACAGGAAACATCAAACGTTCCATGAATGCTCTTAAAACTCCTGTGGTAAAATAGAAATAAACTGGACTGGCCATAACAAGAACATCCGCATTCAATGCATTTTCAAGAATAGGTGTCAAATCATCTTTAATTGCACATAATCCGTTTGTCTTAGCGTTTTTAAGTTTGCATGCAAAACAGCTCTTGCAACCTTTAAAGTCATAATCATAAAGATTAATAAATTCGACTTCCGCACCTGCTTCTTTTGCACCTTCCATTGCTTTTTCAAGCATCTGATATGTGCTCCACTTCTTACGGGGACCACCATTGATAAATAAAGCTTTCATAATAATACCTCAATATTAATTTTTGTATTTTGATGATTATATTATTTCCGTTAATGTAAATGATGGTGATTTAACTCATTTAGAATGCATTCATTGATTTCACAATGCATATCTTTAGATTATAACAGATAGAACTATGTTTTTGAATTAAATTTAACATTTTTGTGCAAGAATTCTCCGGCTTCTGCAAGCTGGAGAGATTCAATTTAAATATGATGAGTTCTAAAAATAATTGTATAGTCCCGTAGGGTAGCGGCAATCCTTCTGGGCCCTGGACCCAGAGACAGCGGTTCGACCCCGCTCGGGACTACTTATTTGTTAAACTTATTTTAAACACAGGATACCTTTTTCTACTATTATCATAACTTCTTAAATTACTATTTAATATATGATTAATTAAGTTAATTGAGGTAGTTTATATGAAAACTCATGCGATAGTTGTATAACTTCTCTCTACACTACTTTTTAACAATTATACTAATTAAATATTTTAAATTGTCATTCATATATTATGAATGGTTATTATGAGGATTACCGTGTCATTATGATAATCTAAAAATATTTTTTACTTTCTAAAAAAATACACTATAAAGTAA
>JAFUBV010000117.1 GCA_017460025.1 Methanobrevibacter sp.
ATGTGCCTGGTTATCTAAAAGAGTGACTCCATTTAATTTGTAAGTTGATTCTTTAGCATAAATAGCTGAACCGTTTGTTGCATTATTGTCAGTTATTTTTGTTAGTTCAATTAGGATATTTTCAGCATTATCCAGATAGATTGCACCACCATATTTAGCTAAATTACCGAATATTGAAGATGAATCAGTAATGTTTACATTATCTGCGATAATGTATATTGCACCACCGTTTTCTGTTGCCTTGTTATATTTTAATGTGGAATTTCCAATAGTGTTATTTTCAGCATTGACATAAATTGCTCCACCGTATCTTGCAGTGTTATTGTCGAATGTGGAATCTGTTATATTGTTATTTTTAGTAATAATATAAACAGCACCACCATATCTTGCAGTATTGTTTTTGAAAGTTGAATTTGAAATAGTATTGTTAACTGCGTTTACGTGATTAGCATCACTGATATAAATTGCACCACCACGTTCAGTAAATATATTTTCATAAATTACATAATTGCCTTCAAATGTTGAATCTTCAATTGTGTTATTAATACCGTTAATGCAGATTGCTCCACCGTTGAAAGCGGAATTATTTATGAATGTTGAATTTTTAACAGTCACATTATCCGCACGAATATAAATAGCTCCACCATCATATGATTTGCTTGTATTGGTGAAAGTACAGTTTTCAACAAGACTGAACTTTGCAGCTGAATCGAAATAAATTGCTCCACCATTATGTTTTTCAAAGATAGTACCGTTTGTGAAATTACAGTTAATGAAACTGATATAAGGGGCTATAATATAAGCTGCACCACCGGCTCCGTTACCTGCATGGTCAGGTTCACTGGGATGAGTACTACTGTTAATAAAGGTACAGTTTACAAATTCTGTGTTATTGGCTTTTGTATTGGCCATGTATACTGTTCCACCCTGTACAGCAGTATTTGAATCAAATGTGGAATTTACAATATGTGAACTTGCAAACTGATGGCTTAAAGCTCCACCATGTTCTCCTGCTTCATTTCTTGTGAAGTTACAGTTTGATATTGTTAGATTTTTACCTGTGGAATGGTCATCACCCGAATAAATTGCACCACCATCACGTTCTGCTTTATTTTCAATAAAAGTACAACCTTCAATAGTACCATTATCACTTCTAAACCAGTCAATAGCTCCACCATGACGTTGTGCATAGTTATTATAGAAAGTTGAATTTATAATGGATGAATTTGAAGCCACATCACTACCCGCAGACCAGTAAATTGCACCACCATATCCGGAATGATGGGAAGCATCAGCAAGGTTTACTGCCCTATTGTTTTCAAAGTAACATTTAATTACAGCATCGTTGGATGATCCTCCTTCCCAGTAAATTGCTCCACCTTTTGCATCGGTATGATTAGCAATGTTATTTGTGAAATTGGAGTTGGATACAATAGCTGTTCCTCCCGCATTATACATTGCTCCACCCCATTGCGCAAAGTTTTCTTCAAATGTGGAATTGAATACATATGTATGAGGACCTAAATATACTCCACCTGCATCGGATGACGCATAGCTTTGAGAAACATTTGAATTAATTATATTCGTATTGTTTCCATTAATGAAAATTGCTCCACCTAATGTTGCATTGTGGCGTGTGAAGTTTGATGAATAGATTGTTGCATTAATACCATCAACATAAATTGCTCCACCTCTTTGATAAGCAAGGGACTGGTTGAATTTGGAATTTGAAATATTGGAATTGCTTCCCCTAATATAAATTATTCCACCGAATCCTGCCTGGCTGAATGAGAAATTGGAGTAGTCCACATGTGCATTTTCACCGTAAATGTAAATTGATCCACCGTTCGTATTTCTCGTGTCATTAACAATATTGTGCTTGAAGTCAGATTTTTCTATTGTGATATTGTCCCCTCTAACATAAATCGCACCACCTTCTGTACTTGTACAGAAATCAAAGCTAGAGCCAGTGATATTGGTATTATTTCCTTCAACATAAATGGATCCACCACGACCCTGTGATGCATTGTTATGAGTTAAATTAGAGCCTATGATTGTAGTATTCAATCCTTTGATATAGATTGCTCCACCGGAACCGTTTGCATATGAAAAGCTGAATTCAGTTGAATTGAGTATTGCACGGTGTCCTTCAACATAAATTATACCACCGTCTTTGTTTGCATGAGTGTGAGTGAAATTGGAATCAGCGAGATATGTGTCATTACCCTGAATATAAACTGCCCCACCATTGGTAGCGTTTATAAATTCAAAGTGTGAATCAGTAATGTTTACATTGTTTCCGTCAACATATATTGCACCACCCTTTTCACCTGCGGAAGTCTTGTCAAAGTTAGAGCCTGAAATACTTGCATTATCACCGGATACATAAACAGAACCTCCGGAAACCTTTGCAGTAGTCATGGTGAAATTGGACGCTGAAATTCTTGTAGTATTACCCTTAATATAGATTGCACCACCATTAGTAGCATTATGCAGCCTGAATGTGGAATATTCAATCGTTGTGTTTGTTCCTCCAACATAAATTGCACCACCATATTCATATGCCTCGGACTGTTGGAAATTGGAATGAGTAATATTAGTGTTATTACCTTCAATATAGATGAATCCACCATCACTGGACTTACTCATAGTGAAATTAGTACCAGAAATCAAAGCATTCTCACCAGCAATATATATTGCACCACCATCACCGTTTCTGGTGGTTACGTTGTTCTGTATCAGTCTGGAATCATAGATTGATGCATTTGCCCCTTCAATATAGATTGCTCCACCGTTTTCACTTATTGAATATTGTATTAATGAGCCTGTAATGTTGGTATTGTTACCTTTAATGAAGATTGATCCTCCAAGACCAGTTGATGCATTGTTATAAGTGAAGTTAGAATTTGAAATGACAGTATATTCACCACTAATATAAATGGATCCTCCGGATTGATTGGAATAGGACATGTTGAATTTTGAATTGTCAATTTTTGAATTGTTACCGTTTATGTAGATTACACCACCGTTTCCTGATGCGTGGTTGTGAGTCAGATTTGAGTTTGAAATGACAGTGTTTTCACCGTTAATGTATAATGCTCCACCAGTAGCTGCTGAACCATATTCAAACGCTGAATTTTTAATGTTTGTGTCATTTCCTTCAACATACAGACCTCCACCGGATACTGTTGCATTGTAACGTTCAAATGTTGAATCTGTAATGTTGGTTCCGCTACCGTTTATGTAGATTGCACCACCATTTCCTCCAATCACATTAGGACCCATTCTTAATCCTTGAGACTGTGAAATATTGGAGTAGCAGTCTTTGATTGTTGTGTTTTCACCGCCGACATAAATTGCTCCACCATTACCGTTTATAGCTAAGGAAATTGTGAAGTTAGAACCATCAATATTGGTACGGTTACCTGCTATATAAATCGCACCACCATTTCCTCCTTGAGCTTGAGGACCTTCGCGAATAGCGCGTGTAATATTAAAGTTGGAATCTGAAATTTCAGCATCATTTCCTCCAACATAAATGGCACCTCCATCACCGTTTAATGCATTGACAATAGTGAAGTTTGAAGCTGAAACATTTGCATGTTCACCGTTGATGTAGATTGCTCCATCGTTGGTTGCATTGTGAAGTGTGAATGTTGAATCAGACACTTTAGCATCTCTTCCTTCAATATAAATAGCTCCACCTTCAGATAATGCCAAAGATTGTGCAAATGTTGAGTTAGCTATTTCAGCACCACTACCGTTAACATAGATAAAACCACCCTTATCAGCTGTTGATCTTAAAAATTGAGAGCCGTTAATGAATGCATCGTCACCTGCAATGTAGATTGTTCCACCATTACCGCTTGCATCGGTGACATTGTTTTCTACAAATCTTGAATTCAATACTTTTGCATTGGTTCCGTTAATGAACAGTGCTCCACCATTTGTACTTGTGGAATGTTGGAAGAATGCTTTATTAACTGTTGTATCTTCACCTTTTACATATATTGCTCCACCGTAAGCTTCAGATGCATTACAGTTTGTTAAATTTGAATTTGAGATTAAAGTTTGAGCACCATTAATGTAAATAGCACCACCGGACTCATTGGAATATGCAAATTGGAATTTTGACTGAGTAATAGTAGCATTATTAC
>JAFUBV010000118.1 GCA_017460025.1 Methanobrevibacter sp.
AATTTTTGAGGTTTTTTTGTTTATTTTTTTGATTTTTTATGAAATATTGTTATTATTTTAGTTTATTGTAGAAAATTTTTTTCATCTACAATATATTTTGGATGATTAATTTTTAAAATTTTCAAGTTAAATTAAACATAGTTCATTATAGTATATTATTTTTAAACATTTCATTTAAATACCATTTTCAAAAGAATTATTTTTATTCTTTAGATTATTGATTAGAAAAAGAATTTGTATTAAATGAGTTAATTGGGGTTAAAAATGTCGAAAAAGAAAAAATTTATAATAATATGTCTTATATTATGTTTTATTCTTTCTATTCAAGCTATAAGTGCTGTTGAGATTGATAAATCTCAAAATATTGGAAATGAAACCGACATAATATCTATATCACAAGAAAACCAAGAAATAATGGAAATTTCAGACAATGATGATAAACTTGGAGCTATTGAAGCTCCTGGAGGAACATTTACTGATTTAAAAAATATTCTTAATTCAGCAAATAATGGAGACACAATTTATTTGACTGGAGATTATACATTTATTGAAGGTAGTGATGATGATTACGGTGATGATTTTGCTCATAACACCTATGCAAAATCCATTACATTTGATGGTCAAGGACACACTATTGATGCAAAAAATAAATCTTCAATACTTATATTAAGCAATAAAGATCATCCGGATAAATATATCACTATAAAGAATACGATTTTTAAAAATGCATATAATCCGAGTGATGATGTTTCTTACACTGGCGGAGCTTTAAGAATGGTTGGAAACGGTACTGTAATTAATTGTACTTTCATTCATAATGTTGCTCCACGTGCAGGTGCAATCTATTGGGGTTATGCAAGTGACGTGAAAATAATTGATTGTAAATTTTATTCAAATAAAGCTACTACTGCTGGTGGTGGAGCGATAAGAATAAGAAATGACATGACTGGAGTCATTGTTCAGGATTGTTTATTTAAGGATAATTGGGCTAATACTTATGCTGGAGGAGTTCATTTTTCAAGCACTCAGGGTTCAAATTCAAATTATCTAATTAACTGTACTTTTATAAATAATACGGCTAATATAGGTGGTGGAGCTGCACAGATTCAAGCTCCGACATGTGATGTTGTCGATTCAAGATTTATTAATAACACTGCTGTTACTGGAGATGGTGGTGCGATATATTGGGATGGACAGGTTGGCGAAATTAAAAACAGTAATTTCACGAATAATACTGCTAAACTTAATGGTGGTGCAATCTTTTGTAAAGGTCAGACTTCCTCCATTTCAGATTCAACTTTCAATAATAATAATGCAACTGAAGGAGGTGCTGTTTACTGGACTGCTCCTAGCGGCATTATAGATTCATCTCACTTCTATAACAATAATGCTACTCACGGCGGTGCTGTCAGATGGACAAATTCCATTGATGGAAAAATTATCAATTCAGATTTTAAAAATAACACAGCTACAGAAAATGCAGGTGCAATTTCATGGATGAACAGTACTCGTGGAATCATCAGTGTCGCATATTTTGAAAATAACCATGCTGGAGACCGTGGAGGTGCTATCAGATGGTCAGGAACTAATGGTACAATTCAGTTAACACAGTTTATTAAAAATGACGCCGGAAATTATGGTGGAGCAATCTCATGGGCAGAAGTTGCTGACAACGGTCAGATTCATCATGTAAACTTTTTCAACAACCGTGTTAAAAATGAAGGCGGATTTGGTGGAGCACTATATTGGGACCACAGTAATAACGGTATAATTAATACTGTATCATTTAGAGGCAATGATGCATCTTATGGTGGTGCAATGTTTTTAGGCGGTTCATCATGTAACATCACTGATGTCAACTTCACTGGCAACAATGGTACTAAAGGTGGAGCAATATATCTTGATGCCGGTGCACTTGTAACATATTGTAACTTTACTGCTAATACTGCTACTGCTGATGGTGGTGCAATATTCTTAAATGCAACTGTTACTACAACATATGGTACTGATATTCAGGGCGGTTTATACAATTCAACATTGACTGCATGCAGAGCTAATGGTGATGGTGGTTCAATATACCTTGAAGGAGATAAGGCAATATTGGATAATGTTACCATCTTATATCCTAATGCGGTTGATGGTGGTGCAGTATACATTG
>JAFUBV010000119.1 GCA_017460025.1 Methanobrevibacter sp.
ATAGCCCTATACAAACTACTAAACATGATAAAATACAAAAGTGAGTGGTATGGAAAAACATTCATACAAATAGACAGATTCTACCCTTCAAGCCAAAAATGTCATATCTGCGGATACCAAAAAAATGACCTAACACTCGAAATACGAAAATGGACGTGCCCACACTGCAAAACACACCACCACAGAGACATAAACGCCGCAAAAAACATCTTAAACGAAGGACTAAGGATACAAAACACAACAACAGTATGAAAATATTTTTCACCAGAACCCGTAAGTCAACGAGGGGATAGCTTGATAAACCTTAATACACAAGTATTAACAGCCCAAGAAAAATTTTACAAAAATGGTACAAACATTAAGTAAAAGACTATAATCTAATTCATATATTATTTAAAAGTATCTCAATGATTTGAGCTTTTTTTGATGAATCATTACTCGAGTTCTTATGTTTGGAATTTCTGCCAATTTTTATTTAAAAATCCTGATTATAAAATATATTATCTATTTTATTATATAAATTATTATATATTCGATTTAAACCATATCCACTTATATATGATGTTTTACTGAGGTAAATTTTACAAAGTGAAAGCAATTTTGTGAACTGAGAACAATTTTATATAATGGGAAAAATCAGATTGTTTTAACGTATCTTTGGGTCTAAAAGATACGTAAAATATTTTTGGCTGGAGGTTATTTGGTCTTATTGTGGTGTTGGTGAATTTTTTGGTACAATTTTGATAAAAACATTCAAACATGAATTTATAAATTTTTAAATATCTAATTACTTGGAAATTATATTGAGGATGCTCATGAAAAATATCAGATTCGACGTGTTGGATATTGCGGAATTAATAGTATTAGATTGTCTAAGGAGGACCTTTCGCAAGAAGGTAGAAACAATTATATTCAAAGATATAAAAATAAACATCCCGATAAATGGCTCGCTTATGAACGCCGTGAACTTATGAGTATCCTAAATTATAATTAAAACACTCAATAGATGATTTTATGGATTATGAGAATATGTCTTTTGAAGATTTAAGAAAATTGGCAAAAACAAATCCCGAAGAATTCAAGAAGATTCCTACAGAGTATAAAAGGAAAGTTGCTATTGAACATGAAATTGAGGAAGCTAAAAAAATGGAACATTAATTGATGATTCAGGGATTATAATTCGCTGAATAATGAAACTATAAACTAAATGTAGTTGGGAGAATTAAAAAATTTTAATCTAATTTGGATAATATGCTGTCAACATGTTCCTGAAGAGCTTTTTCCCACTCTTCAAAAGTAATTTCTCCTGAAAAAAGCTTTTTTTCTAACTCTTTAAGTTCAGTGTCGTCAAAGTCTAACTCCCATTTTATCGGCTGATTATCACTCATTTAAACTCCCTAAAAATTATTCATTGCAGTTTATTATTGAAAAAATTATATCACATAAGGGTCACTAGTCATATTGATCCTATTTTCAAAGTTGGTATTTTCCATAATCTCATCATAATTCTTCTGAACATATTCCCAAAATTCCCCTATTAAAACTCCAGAGGCCTCACTCATATGCCAATAGTCATACTTCAAATCCTTTTTTCTCAGGCATTCAACAAACAAGTCATGATTCATGCCCTGAACAAGGAAATTATTCCGGATATACATTCCCAAATTCAAATGAGTCCGGGCCCTATAATCATCCTTATCCGAAGCCCTGACAAAGTCAATATGCTCTTTAGAGGACATCTCAACCAAACGAGTTACTGATTCGTCAATGGTTTTTGGAATGGTCAAATGTCTGAAGTTTTTTAAATCCTCAAAATAGTTTCTATTCTTGAAATCAGTGTTTGCAATGATATTGTCATAATCGGAAGTTACTTTAAGGTATAAAGCCTTAAAAATCGTTAGGACTATCCAATTATCATCAAATTTTGGAACATTATAGAGTTCCGATTTGTAGCAGTCAAAATACAATTGGTTGGGATTGTAAATGTCATGGATAAAAAATACTTCCTTGATGTTTCTAACGGATTTTGTCATATGCATCTTCATTGCATAATCATCCATATCCTTAAAGTTTCTGATATATTCAATGTACTCCTTGCTGGTGTTTTCAATCAGAAACTCCACTGCATCATCAACACTATATGATAAACTCAGGTCTAAGGACTTTTCAAAGTCGCCCAATACCTCATTAATGTTTGTTATCTTAGAAATTTTTGAATGCTGGAGATAAAAGCGGAATGTATCGAAGTATTGTGCAAGTCCCCTTTCATTGAACTTCTCAATGCATTGCCTAACATCATCATCACCTTCAAAGTATTGAATCAGATAGGATTTCATTTTGATGAAGGTGGGAAATGGAGTCCTGCAGAAATATTGGCTGAATTTCTTATCATCAAACTTATAATAGGATTTATCATCATAGATTAAACTGAAGTTAAGCTTGATGTTTTTTACAATGCGAAATTTCCACATCAAACAATCGTCACCTTCACTGACGCCGTTCAATACTTCAAAAGCTTCCTTTTGAATTTCCAGACCATCCTCATAGGTCAAATTATAATATTTGAGAAGATCAATGAAACTCTTTGATAATCTGGCACTGCCTATTTTATCCGATAAGAACTCTTTTAAGTAATTGATAATCATTTTTACACTCTAAAAGTTTCTTTTAGTTACAAACTTTTTATTTAAGTATATATTTTCCCATATTTATTGTATTTTTAAATGTAGTGTTTTTTATGATTTCATCATAATTTTCCTGGACATAATCATAAAATTCATTTAGAATGACACCTGAATCATCATCTGACCAAAGGGAAACAGTAGCATATTTTGATTCGGAAATATCTCCAAGTAATTTAGAGTTTGACCTGTCATTTATTCCGAAGTCATTTCTTATAACCATTCCTAATGTAAAATGCAAGCGAATCATATCGTCCTGATTAGAATTATAAACTTCATCAATGAACTCCCTGGAAGTATTTTCAACAAGATATCTGTTTGATTCCATTATGCTTTGTGGTTTTGAGAAATCATAAGAATCTTCAAAATCATCCAAATACTTTTTAATTTTTTCCTTTGAATCTAGAGAAGTTCCATTTTTGTATAATTCAAGACAACCCCAATAATCCAGTAAATCTCTTCCAATCAATTCATCATGTAAAAATTCACACAATTCTTCATCTTTTAAATGATATTTAAAATACCTTTTGATTTGATATTCCTTAGTCAATTCATCTAATTTCTTATAATTGCTGTAGTTGAAAAATTTATCTAAAGATTTTCTATCTCTTTCCATTAGAAAATTATAATGCCATCTAAATGCCCTATAAAAGGTATCAACAATATGGTAGTTTCTAATTAATTTGGAATCATATTCCTTGTATTCAAAACAATATGCATAACATTTATCCTTAATTTCAATCCCATTTTCTTCAGAAAGATTATAATATCTTATTAAATCATCATATTCCTCTTTCAAAAAGAGATTTTCTAAAAAATTCAATGAATAATCATCAATTTCATCAAGAATATAACAATCCTCCTTTGTTTCAACCAGTCTGTCTTTAAAGTCAATGCTGATGATTTCATCATAATTCTTTTGAACTTTTTCTCTTAACTCATTTAAGATTATCAGTGCATCAAACCGCAGCGAAGTGAAAGCACCAAACTTATAATTTGAAATATCATCATAATCCAGATTAATTGCTGTTGCTTTTTTGTCTTTTTCATCATCCCCTGCATAAATAGTATATTCGTCCTTTTTATAATTGTAATTTTTAATAACATAAGAATATTTCAAATCATTATATTTTGAATTAAAACATTCCATCATCAAATCAGGTTTATTTTCCAAATTGAAATAAGTTGATATGAAATTCAGCATGCCTCTTGAATCATTACCTTCTTTATTAAATTCGGCATGGTTATATATGAAATCAATGAAATCCTTGTTTGAATTGGTTATAATAAAATCAAGTATTTCTTCAATTGTCTGTGGAGATTTCCCGTCCAATTCGTCTTTTCTTGAAGTCTCTTTTAGATAATTCAATATGTATTCACGAATATCACAAACCTCTTCAAACACTTCCAATGGAGTTGAAAGAAATTTTAAAGTAATTTCAAAGTAACTGCTTAATAAATTATATTCGGATAAGTCATTAAGATACTGATTACTTAATTTATCTTCACCCATGTACTCTTCAAGAATATTATTTACCTTGACAAATTCAGCCTTTTCTTTTAAGAACTCCTCATTAACTTTATAATTGTTCAAATACTCCAAATCCATTTCTTCAGAGGGAAATTTCTTTTTAAAATAATTGATGAATAATCGTTTGAATTCTTCAATAGCCCAAACTTCATAGACAATATTTTCATTATCATCCCTAGGAATAACCAAATCATAAGCAAATAGATTATCCCTAATCACATCACCATCTTTTCGGGTTAAATTATAATGCCTTAATAATTGTCTGAAATCCTGTGAAACTGAATGGTCTCCTACTATGTAATCAAATACATCTCTTAAGTAACCGAATAACAACATGGGGTTTCCTCCTTTTATTTTGACTAATTCAATAAATTCATCATATGGGCATTTATGCCTTTAAAAGCACGTATATTGAATTGTCATTTTAATTGCCTTGGTATATAATATGTGTTTAAAATATTTAACTATTGTGTAAAGAAAAAAGAGTTGGCATTAATGTTGACTATCGTCCAAAAATATAATGAAACTTTAGGTCCTCGGATTCTTAAGTACCATTCATTGAAGGATTCAGCGGATGAGATCATAAAAGCGAGGGAGAATGTCATTTTAGGGATACGAAATTAGTGAAGTGATTGCAAGGCGTGAAAATCTTTTAATCGTTAAAACGCATTACCAAGATGATGAGGAGCGTGGTGAAAATATCCTATTACAGTTTGAATGATGATATGAAAGGATATATGGTAAATGCCACAACAATGAATGATTGGGACGATACACGGCTCACAGGACTTTCCCTGAAACTTCTTGTGGAAACTTTAAAGGAGCTTGGAATGGAAGATAATGCCAAGGAGTTTTCCAAAAAAGCAATATGGTGAAGCTTAAATCCTTTGGAAAGTGAATTTCTGGCAGAATACTTTCCATTGTAAAAATGGATTATCATTATTTTGATAATGGTTATTATTGGAGTTAGTTCAATGATGTTTTAGTGGGGATTCAATTATTTAATTTAATTAGTAGGTAGAAAGGAATTTAAATGCAGGGAAGGAATCAATTTCTTATGTGCTTAGAGAAAAATCATGTAGAATATTATCTTGTATACTATGTCTCTCATTGGCAAATCTTAAAGTAATTTTTACAATTAATTCATTTAATTCTCTTCATAATCATTTAAAAAATACAACATCATTAATGCATCCATATTATTTGAATCAATTATAATATTTTATTATAAATTTCCATAGCTTCATCAATTAAACCTTCATCAAGATATAATTTACCTATTTGAAAATGTACATTAATATTGTTGGGATTATATTTCAAAGATTTATTAAAATTATTTAATGCATCTTCATAAGAATTTGACATGCGTCCTTTTAAATCATAACTTGCAGATAAAATAAAATCGTCTTTAGTTTCATTTATAAGTTTATTGATGATTATGGAGGCTTCTGAATACTTGTTATGCATTATTAAAAGTTCTGCTTTGGTTATTAAAGCAATTTCTTCATTTTCTTTTTCAAAAATAATGTTATCTAATAAATTAATGGCTTCGTTAAAGTAGCCATATTCATCAAATTCTTTAATGAGGCGTAATTTAATAGTTATATTGTCATCATTCAATTCTACTATACGATGATATCTGTTTTTTGCAAAAATTTTTTCACCCAATATTAAATGAGAAATAAAAATGTCATGATTATTTGAACTGGATAGAGGATTAATTTTATTGGCTTCAATGAATTTTTCTTTTGCTCCAATTTCATTGTTATTCTCTCTCAAACATTTTCCCCATTCTGAATAGGTAGTATCCATTTTTTCATTACATTTTAAAGCTTTCTTGAAATATTCTTCTGATTCTTCATATTTCCCTAATTTATATAATGCAACCGCCTTATTCATCAATGCTTCAACACAATTAGGTCTTTTTTCTAAAACATGATTATAATATTCTAATGATTTGTCATAGTCTTCAAATTCATTTTTATAAATATTCCCAAGATTAACATAAGCTTTTAAATATTTTTCATCATTTTCAATGCATTTTTCATAATAATATATGCTTTTTTCAAAATTAATTCCATGATGAGCATGCCCTAAATTAAAGAAGACTGCAGCAGTTTCATTGACATTGTCTTCAACTAGTTCTTCACAGATATTTAAATATTCAATGGCTTTGTTTGAAAATCCTCTATCAATTAATATGATTCCGATGTTTAAGAATGTATTAATATTTTTATCATCCAAATCAATAGCTTTTTCAAAATATACTTCTGCACTTTCTAAATCATTTGAAAATAGATATGCAGATCCCTCCGCAATATAATCCATTGAGTTTTTTTCATCAAATTGAGGGATGTAAACCTCATCAGAAAATTTTTTATAAATAGATTCAAAATCATATCTTAATTCTTCAAAAGAATTATATCTTTCCTCTGGATTCTTATTTAAACATTTTTTCACAATAGGATAAAAAACAGACTCAAAATAAGGTAATTCATAAGTTTCATGTAATTCTTTCCATTCTTGAGGATTATTACCTTTAAATTCAAAAGGTAAATCTCCATTGTTAATCATTTGATATAATACTAAACCATAGCTATAAATATCAGACTGGATACTGTACTGTTTATTAAATGATTCGGGTGCTGAATATTCAAAAGTTCCAGGATACATGTTCACATCTGTAGAATATTTTTCAATCAAATCAACTAGTCCGAAATCACAAATTTTAAGTTCATCAAACAAAATTAATATATTTGATGGCTTAATGTCTCTATGAGCATTTATTCCATTACTATTAGCATATTCCATTGCATAGCAAAATTGAATAGACCAATCTACTATTCGTTTATCATTAATTTCACTGAAATAATCGTTCAAATCATGCTTTCCATTAATTTTGAATATTGGCTCTTGAATGATGAAGAAATCATTATCAATTTTAGTAATGCCCATACTTTTAACAATATTTGGATGTTTAAATTTAGAAGAAACAATTCCTTCTTTAATAAATTCATCATGTTTTTCTTTATCGAATTTCAATGAGTCTTGTAATTTTTTTAAAGCAATAATTTTATTAATTTTTTCAACATGAACAAGATATACTTCCCCATATCCACTTTTTCCTTCGCCACCATATCTTTCTAGGATGTTGATGCCATCTGCAAGTTGTCCTTTAATTTCAAAGTCAAAAAATATTTCAGTCATGTTAACACCTTTATTAATTTCTTCTTAATTTTGTTATTTCCTTTCTAATTTTATACAGTGACATTTCCATTGTTTCAGATTCAGAATTAAGAAAATGGATGTCTTTTAAATAATTCAAATCGGATTCATATTCCCTTTCAACTATCTCTCCATATATGTTCTCATAGGATATGATGAACTTATTTTGAGGATGTTTTTTATATTTGCTATAATAACTATGAGTCATGTCAAAAAAGCTTTTAATTTTATAATTTGGAGGCAAATAAGATATTTTTTTTAAAGTATTGCTTTCACGACCTCTTGAGTTTATTAATTCAGGTTCAAATTTTATTTTAACATCTTTTGCAACTGTGCTTCCAACATTTTCAATTACTAAATACATTCTATGAGCATCAACTTCAAAATACACTACTACTTCAGCAGAGTTTGCTTCTACTCGAGTTAATTTCATTTCATCGATTGATTTTTTTGAGTAATATGCCATTCCAACGGTTGATATTGCCATAGCAAAATTTGAAATGGCTGAAAAATTATTAATTATTAATTCTAACATTATTATCATCTCTTATTCTTTAAAGGAGCCTTATCTTCCTCATGCTGCGGTCTGTAAAACCAAAAGTTCAACGGCTTAAGTTTATCATATGTTGAAAAACCCTTATTTGTTTTCAATGACACTGTCCAGGATTTGCGTTTACAATGCCTGTCAATAAATTTGTAGATCTTAAATCTATTCTTGTCCTTACTTGAAATTTCCAATTTTGGCTTTTCATATCCAAACAACGTTTGCTGGCCTTGATTTAACCATCTTTCATAGTTTTCATAGTCTTCATAAGATGTTCTTGCAAGTCCTGCAAAAATGTCAGCTATCTGAATCAGTGCATTTTCACCAGTATTTGACTCTTCAATGAGAACTTTTGAATATCCGGCAATGCCAAAAGACAATCTTTTTGTGCTGTAAACTCCATCATTGGGCAGTATGTCTTCAATCAGATTCCAGTCAATGGAATTGTTGCGGTCAGGATAAATTGTCAATGTATCTCCATTTTTCAATTTGTCTTCAGCGAAATTCTTTATTAGCTTATAGTACATTAGTGATAGGTTTTTAGTATCGTCACGTCCTAAAATATCATGTCTTGAGTCCGTAATGTCCCATATGATTGTATGGATAAAGACCAAATCATCAGACATTAGTCTGAAAAGGTAATTTAAAAACTTTTCCATTGCATGAACTTTGTCCATGGTGTTGAATTTGTTCCATTTGAATCTTTTAGGATTGATATTATATTTTTTAAGAATTTCGTCGAGTTTATCATTGACTTTTTGGAAGTGGTCTTTTGATATTACTATCATTGATATTGATCTGAATCGTTTTTTGTTTTGACTTGATTCGTCTGCAAATGCTATAAATTCTTTGATTATGGTTCACCTCTCTTTGAGAATTGGTATGATTTTCTCATTTTCAGATTTTATTCATTTTCGAGGATTTTCAATATTTTCTATATTTTTTTTGGAATGGTTGTTCTTATTTTCTGTATTTTCAGTTGATTATTTGGTGGAAGTTATATAATTATTTTTTGTTTTATTTTATTCTATTTAATATGAACTTCCTTTTTTATACGAATATATTATGATATATGTTTGATTGTTTTTTTACTTAGAATTTTAAAGTAGGGCTGATAAATATATATTTGGTGTTAAATATGAAATTGGCGGTTGTCTTAGATACAAATAAACTTTATACAAATAAACCATCTAGTGACATATCAAAATGGAATTTGTGGAAATATGATGAAATTCAAAAGTTAATAGAGGACAATGCACTTGAAAATCAGGTTGAAATATTTATTCCAGAAATTGTTTTGTTGGAATCAAAAAAACATTATAAGAAGATTTAAATTTAAGAATAAAGAAGATTAAGGAACTAAAAAATGAATTTAAAAATTTTAATGAAGTAAATATTGAGTTGAAGGAACTTGACATTGATGAATATTGTGATGAGTTATTCAGGTATTATCATAAAAACTTAAAAATAATTCCAATTCCATCAAATAAAACCAATTTATTTGATAAAATTTTGGAGATGGCTATAAATAAGTATCCTCCTTTCAAAAAAGGAAAATCTGATCCTGGTTTTAAAGATGCAATCATTTACAAATCTCTTCAAGATTTCAATGAAAATAACAAAGAATATGATAAATATGTGCTGGTTACTGGAGATTCTGAGTTTTTAAATCCAGATAATAACTTAAAGAAGAATTTTTCCAAAGATGGCTCTTCAAAATTGGAAATTGTTAATAATAAGGAAATTATCTCGTATTTGGTTGATAAATTTGAATTATATGGTGATCTAAATAAATATATTGTTGAATATTTATATGACTATGCTTGTAAGAAATTTTTCAAGTGTTTCACGGTTGAGGTAAATTCTGTGGATTATTGGATTAAAAATTGGAATCTTCAAGAAAAATCGACTAAAATTAAAAAATTGAATGAAAATGAATTTGAAGTTGCAATATTTATTTCTATTGATATTGGTTGTCGAGACGATGAGAATTGGCAACCGGTTTTAAGAAATCCTGTTGAGAAAACAGTTATCCATCAGGAAAACTATAACCTTTCTTTGGAGGGTGGTGAATGGAAAATGTCTCTAATTTATAGTAAATACTTATTTTTCTAGTTTAAATTAGATTTTTAGATGAATATAGGTTTATTCATCTAATTGTCTAAATAACAATGTATTAGATTTTTTGTTATATTCAACTAAAACATATTCATCATTTTCGTTAATGTCTTCACTTTCAAGATCGCATAATGGGAAATAATATTTTCCATCAAATTCAACTACATTATTCTTAGGATTATTATGAGGTTCATTTTTTGAATCTCCTTCTTTTAAAAATTGTGCTACAAAATCTTTTGTATTAATATTTTCACTCCCGCAAACTGGTAGCTGAATACAGCAGTCAATTTCTAATAATCTTAAAAATAAAATTGTGACAAAAGATGATAATAAATAGAATATTTTAATATTTGAGACAGATTTACCATGAAATGCTTTATTTCTAATTGCATATATTTCACTTATTATTCCATCGTTGCAAAGCAAATTTTTTTCTCTAAAAAACGAATCTAATTTTTTATCATCCAATTTCAATTCATCAAGAACATGATTTAATTTTTGGATAAATACTGGGACATTTCCTCTAATTTCAGTTTCATAAAGATTATTAAACATTTCAAGAACCATGCAGGATATTGCAATTTCTACATCACCATATTTTTCTCTATGTAAATAAGATAAATAATCTATAATATAATTTACATTGTCGATTTTATTACCCAACTTTAGATAATTTTGATAAGAAGACTTTATAAAATATGCAAAATTTCCATGATACTCCCCAATGAATGGAATTCTACAGTTAAAATGATTATACTTGGAGATAGGTTTAAAATTCAATTCAAAAGAATCATTTTCATCACAACATTTGCACGAAATCCGCATACTTGCCAAATCAGCGGAATAATAACTTACAAGATGTTTTAATCTTTCTATTGCATTTTCATATTTCTTGTTGCAGTATTTTTCTTCAAAATAAAAACATCCATCGATAGCAAATATTGAAGGGTATGTTCTTACAATCAGTTTTAATTTATCTAAATCATTTATTTTAAAATTTTTTTCATCAATATTATTCAATTCAAGATTTTCAATAAAATAGAAAGTTCTATTAACTTTATTTCTTTTAAATCTGCCTTTTTTACAACTTATATTTGAAGCATATCCATTGACATAATTTGGAGTCATATTTAATTTAAGGGAATTCAAATCAATTAACCATCCGTCCTCTGAAATAAAACTAATTTCATATTCAGTATTTTTTTCAATATTACAATCTTCAAATTCAATATAGATTTCATCATTTATGTAAACTGCAATATTTTGAGCTGAATATGCAATATTATTTATCTTCAATTCACCTGTTTTATTTTCAAATACTATGCAATTATTTCCAAATTTATCGTATCCATTTTTTAAATTCATATTTGGCAAATTATAATCATTATCATTATTTAAAAACATAAAATCCACCACTATCGTTTATCAATTTTAATATTGCGTAAGCATTTTCCACTTTCTCCCAATGTTTTAAATGTAATAATTCTATACCGATTATTTACTTGTATTGAAGAAGTTATGTTAGGTGTGGTTAATGGCAAATATAGTTCTCCATCTTTTTTAAATATTTTAACAATATTATTTTCAGAATCGGTTTTTTCTATTTCCAATTCATCTAACTTGAATTTGTCAACAAAATCTTTAGAATTTTGAATTTCATCAAGTAGAGGTAAATAAATTGAACAATTTATATTTAATATTTTCAATAAAATTATTGTCAAAAAATTAGTTACTAGTAACGATAAATATTTGGAATTGACCACTACTCCATGTAAAATTTTACTTCTATATTTAATTAGGCACCTCAGATAATCATCATAGTTTAATTTTTCAAGGTATTCAGCAAAAACATCATTTAAACTTTCTTTACTAATGTTTAAATCATTCAACAAATTATCCAATCTGTCCTGAAGAAATGTGTCGTCATCTAAAAGTATTCCATTTCCCACGGCCAATATTTCAAGAGCAATAAATGAAGGCATTAAATCAAAGTCATGATTATTTCCTAAAAGTATGGACATGTAATGAATAAAGCTATAAAATGCAATCTCACTATCTTTTTTGTTTATAAATGCAGGATATGAAGATTTAATAAAATTTAAAAGATTGTCTTTTTCATCAACATAAAAACAAGAATAATGATTTTTAACGAAATCTAAATCGGAACGAGATATTGAAATTTCACAATAAGTGTCAGAGAGAATGCACTCAATATTATTGAATGATTGTCCTGCCGAATATAACTTTAAAAGAAAATATAGTGATTTCCATAATTCTTCAATATTTTCCTTATTTGAATAAGTATTCTCTTTAAAAAGATATCCATTAATATTTGGAAATGAGTTATTTTGGTATAAAAGTAGTTGAACTCCATTTAATTCTTCAGTTTCAAAATCATAAATTGAATTCATGATTTTTAAATTTTCAACAAACGAATAAAATCTAACATAATCTTTATCTCCACATTTTCCTTTTTTACAATTAATTGATAATCCCTTAAATTTCATTAGGCCCATGCTTTTATAAGAATTACATTCAATTTCAATTTTAAAATTGTTATCAGATCGAAATTCAATGATTCCGTTGCCTTCAGGAACTTCTTGTGTGATTAATTCAAAACTACCTAAAATTTCATCATTAATTGTTATATGAATATTTTCAATTTCAAATGTTGTGTCGTTAATGAATAATTGTCCAGTATCGCCATGTAATGACTTAATATGGGAAAATACTGATTTAATTTTTGTTTCATGTTCAAAATTGTTTAGATTCATATTAATACTATATTTTATCAATTATTTGTATTTATCTAAAAGATCCAGTCCATTAGTTTTTATTTGTGAAAAAGGTATTATGTCCATAGGTGAGCTCTTTAAATAGATTGTTGGTAGCTCCTGTGATACTAAAAAAATTGAAAAAACTTTATAATCTTTTAAATCACACCCTATTTTTTCACCTAATTTATCCAAATTATCTGTAATCCACATACTCCTTCTTTGATGCTTTTTTATCCATTCTTTTTTATTAAAAAAATTCTCCATTTCATGAACAATCTGGCGCGGATTTTTACCACTTTCAACGTCCTTACATTCAATTGAAAATAAACGTTTATTATCATTATCCAATAATAAAATGTCGATGTCTCCATATTTTGGTTCAACTGTTACTATTTTATCTATCTTCACATTAGAATATATTTTAAAATCAAATTTTCCTGAAGTTTCTAACTCATCTTCAAACCATTTAAAAACATGCTCATTAAATTCTTTTCCTTTCTTATTAAGCATTTTGCCCATAAATCTCTTAAATTTTTTTGAAGAATTATCATTTGTTTTATATAATCCTTTAAAAATTAAATTTATCAAATTCAAACCTGAATAATAAGCATTTCTAAAACCATAAATGACCGTTTCATCTTTGTCATTTTTAATAATTAATGGTTTTAAATAATATGACAAAGGTCTTCTAAAAAACCAAGGATAAATATCATTTTCATCAAAACCTTCAGGGGGGTTTTCCCAATTTGCACGAGAGGACAATGAAAAATTTTCTATTGCAAGTAAAGATTTATCATCACTCCATCCCAACTCCTCTTTCAAAATATCAATTAATTTCAATTTTGAAATATAAACAATGTCCTTTTCATCATTTACAGCTAAACTTATTAACACTGAAACAAACTCTGCATAATCAGTTAATCTGATGCCAAATTCATATTTAAATGATTCATCGTCTTCATTGTTAGGGGGTTTTCCACCATTACTTTCATGAAAAATATTTGTGGATAAATTATTCACATGTTCTACTGTTCTGTTGGTTCTAAATGTGTCAAGAATATCATCCAAATTCGTTCTGGTTCCAATACGGCCAGACTCTAATGGAGTAATTTCAAAATTTATATATTCAGATTTAATATAGTCTCTAGCAAAAGCCCATTCAATATAATTATATGATAAAGCCATTAGATTGTCAAAACTTTCTTTGGATATTTCTAATGTGCTGTTGAAGTTCTGTTCTGCTGATAAAATTTCTATTAATGTCCTTGTTGGCAATCCTAGTTTATCCAATTCATGATCATCATTAACAATATCCTCCAGGATGTTGGAAGGATCATCATAACTATTTAATGTATACATGTTCGTTGTTGAAGTGTAATGTCTTGCATGCAATATATTTTCATAATTCAAAATTAATTTTTGGATAAGGTCATCCCAATCATATTTAACTATTTCCTGTTTAATACAATCTAGTAAATAATCCACGATTTTGTTACTTAATTCAATAGATTCACCTTTACTCAGCTGTTGATTGTAGTCAAACTCGCATTGAACTTTATTTGCCAAATTATCCAGTATTAATTGGACATTATGTTCTTGTAATAATCGTATCTGATTTTTAACTGGAAAATTCATTGGATTTTCTGATGAATAAAGTAAAATATACTTTTTTAAACCCAATGGTGCTTTTTCATTTATAATTTCACAAATGCGTTCCTTAGTTAATGTATTTTCAAAACCATTTTCTTCTAATATAATTCCCAACAGTTTTAAAATTTCCTTCATCATAATCCTGTCTGCTTCATTGTTTTTCTGATTTGCAATAGATAATAGATATTTACTAATTTTTAAGTCAATTTCTGCTTCAGTTACATGACTTGAAATAATTAAATCTTCCTTAATTTCACTATTTAAATCTAAATCCTCATATGCTTCAAAACTAATAGAAATAAAAATTGAATGATTATTTAATGGTTTTAAATCAATTTGGAGTTCATCACTAAATTGCCAAATCCAATAACATATTGCTTCAGCAATAGTTGATTCAATGTTATTCTTAAAATTAGTAATCCAGATGTTCTGGTCATGTATTTTAATCAAAAATAAATTAAATCCTGTTACATACATAAATTCATTAACTTTATTGACTAAAATTAGTTTATCATCATATTTTTCTAAGTGAGGATCTTTATCATGAATTGCATTTTTTCTTAATTCTTTAGTATTGATCGATGTTGAATCAAATGTTAAAAAGATTGAATCCACTTTTCTATCATCCAAGTAAAATGAATGATTTTTTTCAAGATATACACTGAATTTATCTAAAAAACTTTCTCCAATAATATCTTCTTTTTCTAATAATCTTGCAAATTTAAAAAGTGTCAAACTATCATAATGGTCTGTTTTAATCATTATGTCAAATTCTTCACAATTAATTGTTAATAACTTGATATTTTCCGGCAGGTATGTATAATACTGTCGTCCACTCATGCCCACAAATAAGATTATAATGATGTCTTTGATTGATTCATCAGAATTAAGATTACCAATAACGGAATCAATTCTGTTTTTTAATTTTGATTCATAGTTTAAGTCTATTTTTTCGCAGGGTCCATTTTCACCATAACTTTTTAATGTATCATTGATGAGAATGCAATATGCCAACTTATCTGTGTCAATTTTAAAAATTTCATCTTTAAATATTGAATTTTTCCATTCAGACAATTCATAATCATTTTCCTCAAAATATAACTTATTTTTTAATTTAAATTGAATATCTGACCATAAGTTATCCTGATAATATTTTATAAAATTCTCCTTTTCATTAAACTTTGCTAGAGATACTAAAATATCATGTCTAAGTGAAATAGACATCAGTGGTGGAAAAATTACATATTCATCATCAATTTTTATTAATGGGGAAGTTAATAAGGGATTGTTATCCAAATATTGTGAAAAAACAATAGTTTTATCAAAAAAATCTTTAAATTCTTTTTCAACGGATAAAATATTGTTAAATTTATCATCACCTATTTCAATAATAAAATTATCTGCTATTCTTTCATTTATATTTAAAAAATCCTTAAATTCTTTCAATTCATCAGTACTTAATCTAACACATTTTTTAAGATATTCCAATTCATTAATGTTTGGAATAAATATTTCTTGTCTAAATCTGTTGTCATAAATTTCATAACGCTCATGACCTGACTTTTTAGCAATGTAATCACTCAGGGATAAGATAAACATGGATGTTTGGTAGAAATGATTCAAAAAATCTTTTGAAAAACTTGAATGGTTAAAATGAATAGAATCAATTATTTTTTGCAATACATAATACTCAGAAGTAGAGGGTCCTGTAAATATTACATTATTTTTAAAGAATAAAATATTATTTGTAAATAGATTATCTAAAGGATCTTCCAATGAACCTATTGGCCCATGGGAAGGAAGATATTTTAAAAATAATTCATTTAACTCTGATGTAGTAATTAATTTATCTTCACAGTCAATATTTGAGCATGCAATTTGAGTTGCAATCTCAAGTCGAATATATTGTGATTGGTTTTCAGGACAAATTGATAAAGCTACTAATGTTTCAATTAAGTCTTTCTGATTATATTTTGAAAATTCTTCTTTTAATCTATTCAATGCATCATCTGGGAGATTTTTTAAATATCTATCTTTTTTAAGGCAACAATTTTTATATTTCTTTCCACTGCCACAGGGACAGGGATCATTTCTACCGATTTTTACCATAGTGTACACCTAGATTCTTGTATAAATATTGTGAAAATATTATATTTATAATATTTGGGAGAGCATTTGAAAACTATTGCTTTTCATCTACATTACCTTACATAATTTCTTTAAGGCTAGTGTTAACTTTCATTATTTTTAAAATTCACATAAATTTACATTAACTTTTCATCTTAAATGTCTATTTAATTAACACTACATTCAAGTATTGTCGTGTTGTTTTCTGTTTACTTTTTTGTTGGGGGTGAATTTGTTAGCTGAAATATTTCGTGTGTAAAATCAGTACTGGTTTTGGCAGATAATATTGAATGGTCATTAGAAAGATATTTTACAATGAATCTTAACTCATTTAAAGAGTAATGGTTGTAGAAATGGTGTGTATATTAATTTTTTGATGATTTGCATGTTGGATATCGAAGTTATCTCTCAGGCATTTTCCATTTCAAATATTTTCTTACAATCCTCATCCAAATCTTTGAAAATTTCTTTTAAATCCTTTAAAATTTCATTATATTCTGTTTTATTGTCTGAATTTAAAATCAGAAATTCAAAAAAATTTTTTAAAACAGGAACTGTAATGCAATATCCATATTTGATTGGCAGAAGTTGGTGTCGGATAAACTCTTCAATGGAAATGCAATCATAGTTTAATATTTCATTATCAATCATTAGATTAATTTCACACAACCAACTTATCTTGTCCTTAAAATTCATGGGCAACTTGTACAATTGATGATTATACCATCTGACTGTATCAAAATAAAATCCTAGAATGTAGAGAAGAGAAACTTCCTTCTGCAAACATTGAGCCTTATAAAACATTTGACAATTAAATACTTCATTTTCTATGAAATAATTTTTATCATTGGATTTATCTTCAATTTCTTTTGCATTTGCCATAGATTTTGATATCATGCAGTTCATTTATAGCGTTTTTTTGGTCATGATAGACATTGTAGTAATATCAGATGATGAATGATAAAATAATTGATGAAATCACTCCTGAAACATAAAATATGTTTGGTATAGATAAATATTGCCAAATTGTGAACAATACGGAAATTGCCAATAATATGATAAGAACCCATAGAAATATTTTTAATTTCTGTATTGTATTGATTTTCAGTGTGTCTAAAATCATTGTGTTCACTTAATTTTTACCTAAAATCTCTTTTATTACATATTTATCATCATTGTCAAATACTCTTAACAAGTAAATGGCTGCAAAATAGATTATTATTCCAACTGGAAGAGCTACCCACATGTTCAGGTGCAGGAAGTAGAGTGCTATTCCTAAAATTCCTGATCCTATAATGATTTTGATTAAATCATAATATAACTTTTTATTTACTCTATAACCTAATTTATATATTACATATATTTGGATAACCATTATTAATAAATCACTCATAACTGTTGCAGTTGCTGCACCGTTATATGAGTAGTATGGTATCAAAATTAAATTTAAAACTACATTAAATACTGCAGCGATTGCATAAATTTTAGTAATTGTCACTTCTTTGTAAGATGCATTTAATAAATTATTGCATACTCCATTAACGAATAGAAGTGAGATTGTCCAGATTAGTATTGATAATGGTATTGCTGATGCATCATATTCATGACCATATATTAAATGAATAATGTCTACTGAATAAAACATTGTAGCAATTGCAATTGGAATAATAAGTAACATCAAATATTTAATTGATTTTTCAAATGTTATGATGAGTATTTTTTTATCATTTTTAAATAATTTACTCATTACAGGATATACTACTGCACTATAAACAGAATAAAACAAGGTTAATAATGAAATTAATTTATATGTTGCATTATAAATTCCGGTGGCATAATCTCCTACAAGTTGATTAAGCATAACTACATCAATTGAATAGTATATTGTATATAAAATGCTTGTAGCTGCAAAAGGTAGTGATAGGATAAAAATTTTTTTACAAAATTTTTTATCGAATTCAAAAGAAGGTTTTGTAATATTATTGTTAAATGAGTAATATGCATAAATTAATGCTATTAAATTTGCTAAAAGATAAGAAATGGTAATTCCATATAATCCTAAATCTGTGTATACTGAAAGCAATATGAAAACTAATAAAATAAGATTTAATATTGTATTTCCAATTCCTTGATATTTTCCTTCTTCAAAAGCTTGGAAAGAACCATTTAATAATCCAATAAATGATTTCAAGATTCCTTCAAGCATGAATAATAATGTTACAATGATTGTAATTTCATTAGATTTTAAGATTATTAAAACTATTAATGTTAAAAATAATGAACCAATTGAAAATAAGGATTTTAATGGCATAATGTTTCCCAAATACTTTGGGGCAGAATCATAATCAGTGGCAATATGGCGAACAATTTGGGTACTAATTCCAAAATCAACGGTAATTCCTAAAATACCCGTTAATGAAATAGCAAAGCCTAATATGCCATACTCATTAACTCCAAGATATCTTGCTATTAGTATTGTCCAAATAAAACCACAAATGCTAGCTATTATTTGTGAAATGAGTAACCAACTCATATTTTTAAAGATTGTTTGGACTTGGCTCATAATAATCTATATATTAGATTTTATTTTATTTAAGGGTGTTCGCCATTTTTGGGTTTTTTAGAAAATGGTCATACAGGTTCTAATTTAAGTCTTCTGATATATTTCCAAAAAAATTAATATTTATTCTAATTTAAGTTTAATTTACATTTGTTTTGTCTTTTAAATGTTTTTTCAAAGCATTAACAAAATTATTTGAAGACAATATTATATTTCTGATAGAAGGGTACTTTCCAATATTTTTCTTTGTTAACAATGTTTGTTGATAAATTATTGAAGTGTTTATTTTCATTTATTTCACAGACTTTATTTTTCGTTTACGTTTGTATAATTTCATCAAAGTATTTTTCTATTAATAGAACTAATATATGTTTATATATTTCAAAATCTTGCATAATTTAAAATATTAATAAGGTGGTAATTTTGCAAAAATATGGAAAAGAAATAGATATGAGAAATTTAAATAGAAATTTGGAGAATATTCGTGTAATGAAGCAAAATAGGAAGGATGCATCTCTAAAATATTTAAATGAGTTTAATCCAGATGATGAAATCTCATGTCCAATATGTGAATCTGGGCAATACAAGTATTATGTTGATATCTATGGTTACAAATACTGTGAATGTCAGTACTGCAAATCAATATTTCTAGCTAATTTACCTAATGCAGAAGAACTCTACCAGGGGTCTGAAGAAGTTGCCGTTGAACATTATGTGGATAAGGAAATTTTTGAAAAAAGAAAAGAAATTATTTCAAAACCTAAACTTGAATTTGTTTTAGAATGTTTGAATGACTATAATGGGGGGGGCAATTTTAAAATTAATTCATGGCTGGATATAGGATGTGCAACCGGTGAATTATTGTCATTCGTTCAAGATATGGGTATTAAAGCGGTAGGTATTGAAAGTGATTATAGGGAAGCTGAATTTGCACGAAAAATTGTTGGACTGGAAATTATTGAAGGTTATATTGATTCCAAAAATCCAAATGAAGAAATCAACAATGCGGTATATGATGCTTCTGTAATTTCATTTATTAATGTATTGGAGCATATTCCAAATCCGATTGATTTTATAAATGACATTTATAAATATTCAAATGATGATTCCATTCTTGTTTTTGAAGTTCCAAGACATCCTTCTCTTGCATCATTTTCTAATCTTGTGTCTCATGATGCAGTTTACCGTCACATGGTTCCGCCACAGCACCTGCAAATTTTCACAGAAAAAGGTGTTGATGAAATACTGAAAGACAAATATGAAATCATTGGCAAATGGGGTTTCGGTCAGGGATTTTTTGATATATTGACAGAATCTGCAATTAATGCTGATTTGGATAATTTGGAATTGTACAATCAATTGATTGATCAGAGCAATCCAATTCAAAAAGTAATTGATGAAGTGGGATTTTCTGATACAATGATTTTTGTTTGTAAAAAATTAAGTAAATTAATGGATAGTAGTTCAAACTAAAATTTTTAAAGTGATAAAATGATTAAAAAAATAAAAAAGAGAATCGCATCTTTTGTTGAAATTGGCAACATACTCAAAGAAATTCATAAAATGCAAAATTATTATAATAAGGAGGTTAGTGCTACTAACGGTTTTAATAGGGGAATTTATTTTTTGTTAAGAAAGTATCAACATCGAAAGATTTACTGTAAATTTGCATGTGATATTATCCATGACTCCCAAATTGCGAATGTTAGTTTTCCACATCCAACAGGTATTGTGATTGGGGGGGGGAGCACGTATATCTGATGGAGTTGTCATTCATCAGAATGTGACATTTGGTGCTTTGCGTTTTGATAAAAATCTCAGAGGAATTTTTTGCTATCAATATGTTGGTAAAAATAGTATTATTGGTGCTGGAGCAAAAATTTTAGGCGATGTGACTATTGGCGAAAATTGTATCGTTGGAGCTAATGCTATAGTAACTAGGGATGTGCCAGATAATGCAACAGTAGTTGGATATAATAGGATAATAATTAAATAGGACCTATTGATAAATTCTTTCATTAACTATTTATTTTTTTCAAAAAGAACTCTGCCAATTTAAAATCAAATGGAGTATCTAAATCAATGCTTCTTTCTTTTGGCATTACATAAGGAATGGTTCTTTTTGGAATAAATGTTTTCTTTTCTTTTAATATTTTTGGAGTTGTAATATATATTGCACCATTTGGCGAATAATAAGTGGGTAAATCTTGTCTTCGTTTGTTTAAGAATTTTTCGTCACAATTAGGAACTAAAAATTTATTTTTCAAAGCCATACTTAACATTGAAGTGTGATCAATTTCACAAACGCTAATTAAAGCATCACATTCATTTTCAATAAATAAATTTATGGCATTATTAATATCTTCAGTTGTTCTTAATGGTGAAGTTGGTTGCAATAACACAAAGACATCAGGTATCTCATCCTTTTTTTCTAAATAATTTAATGCATGTAATATTACATCAACACTTGTTGAGGTGTCTTCAGCCAATTCTTGAGGTCTGTTAATCACTTCTGCATTAAATTCCTTTGAAATTTTAGAAATTTCCGCATCTTCTGTTGTAACATAAGTTTTTTTAATTAAATCACTTGTAACTGAAGGCTCAATTGAATAAGCAATTACAGGTTTTCCGTTAAGGTTTTTAATGTTTTTTCTAGGAATTCCTTTACTCCCACCTCTTGCGGTAATAATACTACAAATATTCATAATTTAATTTAATATTTTAAATTATATAAATATCTGCAAAAATAATAAATAAATAAATTTCTAAATTTTATATTAACATTAATTTATTTGGGGTATCTGATGAAAATTGAAAATAAGATTATTGGAAAAGATTATCCTCCATTAATTATTGCTGAAATTGGTATTAATCATGAGGGTTCGTTAGAAGTTGCAAAACAAATGGTGGATGCGGCTGTATCGTCGGGAGCGGAAATTATTAAGCATCAAACACATGTTGTCGAAGATGAAATGTCTCCAGTTGCTAAAGAGGTCATACCTGGAAATGCTGATGTTTCTATTTATGAGATAATGGAAAGGTGTGCATTATCATATGACGAAGAATTAGAACTAAAAAATTATGTTGAGTCTAAAGGAATGATTTTTTTAAGCACTCCCTTTTCTAGAGCAGCTGCTAATCGTTTAGAAGAGATGGATGTTTCAGCATATAAAATTGGATCAGGAGAATGTAATAATTATCCTTTAATTAAACATATTGCTAAATTTGGAAAACCTATGATTGTATCTACAGGAATGAATGATTTGGAGAGTATTCATAAAACGGTAGATATTCTTGAAAAATATGAAATAGATTTTGCTTTAATGCATTGTACAAATATTTATCCAACAAAACCGGAGTTTATTAGGTTAGGGGCTATGAAACAACTTATGGAGGAGTTTCCCGATATTCCGATTGGACTTTCTGATCATAGTTTAAATAACAATGCTTGTCTTGCAGCAACGGCTTTAGGTGCTAGTTTACTTGAACGTCACTTCACTGACAGTATGTCCCGGCCGGGACCTGATATCATATGTTCAATGGATTCTACTGCATTAGCAGAACTTATTCAAGGTTCTAATGAAATCTTTAAAATGAGGGGAGGAGAAAAAAGGCCACTTGAAGAAGAGAAGGTGACAATTGATTTTGCTTATGCTACTGTGGTTGCAATTAAAGATATTAAAAAAGGAGATGAATTCAGTGAAGAAAATATTTGGGTAAAACGTCCAGGCACTGGCGAAATTCTTGCTGAACACTTTGAAACATGTTTGGGTCAAAAATCTAATAGGAATATCAAATCTGGTGAGCATTTAATGAAAAAAGATGTAATTTTTTAGGGAGATTATTTATGAAAAAGCGAATTTTGTTTATAACAGGAACTCGTGCGGATTATGGAAAAATCAAATCTTTAATGAAGATTTTAAATGATGATTTTAATTTTGAAGTATTTATTTTTGCTACTGGAATGCATATGCTTTCTAAATATGGTTTCACATATAAAGAGATAGAAAAAGATGGTTTTCCATATATTTATCCTTTTATTAATCAAAAATATAGTACTAATATGGACATTGCATTATCTAATACTATTAATGGTCTTTCTTTTTATATTGAGGAAACAAATCCTGATGCCATTGTTGTTCATGGCGATCGCTTAGAAGCATTGGCTGGAGCTGTTGTTGGTGCATTTAATAATATTCGTGTTTTTCATATTGAGGGGGGAGAAGTATCTGGAACAATTGATGAATCGATTAGGCATGCTATAACAAAATTTTCTAATTTTCATTTTGTAGCTAATGATGAAGCAAAAAAAAGAATCATTCAATTGGGAGAACCTGAAGATACTATTTTTGTTTTTGGTTCCCCTGACATTGATATAATGTATTCTAATGATTTGCCTGATATTGATGAGGTTAAAAAAAGATATGAAATCCCTTTCGATAATTATGATATTTTAATGTATCATCCAGTAACAACTGAAGTAGATCATATTAAAGAGCATGTGGAATTTTTAGTTGATGAGATATTAAAATCAAATGATAATTTTGTAGTAATATATCCTAATAATGACATTGGAAGTAAAGTCATCCTTAATGAGTATCAACGTTTTAAAAATAATGAAAATATTAGAATTTTTCCTTCAATGAGGTTTGAATATTTTTTATCTCTTCTTCGTTCATCAGATTGTATGGTGGGAAATTCCAGTTCAGGTATTCGTGAAACAAGCATCTATGGAATTCCTACTGTAGATATTGGGTCTCGTCAAAATGGAAGGTATAATTCTGATTCATTTTCCCATATAATCCATATTGATGATTTTGATTCTATTAATGATGCGATTTCTAATGCTAAAAAGCTTAAGTTTAATAAGTCTTCTTATTTCGGTGAAGGAAATAGTGATGTTTTATTCCATGAGATGTTGTGTGATTCTAAAATTTGGGACAAAAAAGTTCAAAAACAATTTATTGATATCGATTTTTAGGTATTAATTAATCTATAGTTCATATTATTATTTGATATTTTTAATAAATATTATTGAATTTATAAATTTAATTTCGCGGAACCTTTTTCTATTAATAAATCTTTTGCTCTTTTAATGCAGGATAAATAATATTTGATATTTGAATAATTGCTATTTATTTTTATTATTAATTCTTTTAGTTCTGAATGTGTTTTTACTTCATCAAATCCCCATAAATAACTAATTAATTCATACTGTTCTTTAGTTATATTTTCATGGTATTCTGAAAATAATTTTGCCATATTTGCAACATTATTGCTAAGTTTTACTCTTGTTATTGCTTCATTTACAAGGTTTTCATCAAATTTATTGGTATGTTTATAAGTAATACTTTGATTAAATAAATAATGGGGTTTGTTAAGATAAATACAATATCCTAAATGTGTTCCAATATTATTTGCCATTGTAATGTCCGATGTTTCAATAATACTTTTTAATCTAGGCATAAAATAATAATCATTATAGTTTCCAGCTGTTACAACTTCAAAACCTTCTTTTTGATAGGGAATATATCTTTTTAAGAACACATCCTGATAAAACATGCAAGTTCTAACACTGT
Organism: Methanobrevibacter sp.; assembly: GCA_017460025.1. Classification (GTDB taxonomy): domain Archaea; phylum Methanobacteriota; class Methanobacteria; order Methanobacteriales; family Methanobacteriaceae; genus Methanocatella. The sequence continues at coordinate 24,793 of JAFUBV010000119.1, forward strand.
CAAAATCTTTTGAAGTTTCTTTAATTTTATTTATAAATTCTTCAATATTGAACTTAGAAGTTGAAGTGCTAACAGAATGTGAAGGAAATACTAATAAAGTCCTACCTAATCTTTCTTTTTCAGCTTTAATTTCTTCTTTTGATAATAAAGGGTCAGCATAATGTATGTATGGTCCAATAGCATAAGCTCCTTTGTATCCTTCTTGCTGTTTAAGTATATTTATTCTGTATTGTGATGCAACCATGCTGGGAAGATACTCATGAATTCTAAATCCTCCAGTAACATTATCTGTATAATTCACTCCATGCTCAAAAAAGACATGAATTTTATAATCCATTGGAAATCCAGCATATTTTTTTAATACACTGTTCATTCCAAATCTTGCTAAAAATATTTCGCCTCTTAATACTTCAGAAAAATTGGTGTCTTTAACATTTTTAGATAAATTTTCCAAATCAGTAAAAGGTAATTTTTTTCTAGATTCAAATTCTTCTTCCATATGACACATATCCTCTTTACTATATTTTGAATATCGAGTGTTAATTGAACATTTATTATTAACAATTTGAGTTAAATTATTTTTTTTTGATTTATATATATTGTGAATTATAATATATTCTTTATTAATAGAAGATATTTTCTTCTTTTATTAATAAATATAAAAATAAAGATTATTGGTGTTGTGTATGTTGGTTAGATTCATGTAATCTAGTAAATGCATTCAATTAATATTTTCAGACATTTAAAAGTAAATTTTGAATGTATTGAATAAATGTTCTAGAAACTATGTTGAATATTTGAAAGAGAGATTATTGATTTTGTTGAGTATTAACTGTAAAAATTTTTTTCATTACTTTAAATTTACATTATTTTAGTTTGTGAGTTATTTTGCATAGGTGAATTAAATCAGAATAGTTTATAAATTAGCTAATCTATTTTCTAAATTTCTAAATATTGGAAAACGGCGTCCGATAATATGACCTATTGGAAATTTCCTCTCATTAATGTATAAATAGTGTTCTTTTATTTTTAATTCGTGTTTTTTTACATATACATTTAATAACAATTCACTCATAAAACCAAAAACACGTTTATTACTTTCAGCATATGTATTTAAATCAATTTCTGAGCTAACCGTATTAAGTACTTCAAAAACCCATTCCAGATATCTATCGGATAATTTTTTATTACAAATAAACATATTGTTTTCATATGCTTCTTTACCATGCATCACATCAATAAATACCTCATAATACTCCGGAAATTTTTCTTTTATTACCTCAGTTAATTTATCATAGTCTTCTAGTTTAGGTCCATAATCAGGGGTAATTTTTAGACGGTTTTTAACAGTATTATAGATTGTTCGGTTTAATATGGATTTTTGTGGGAGAATAATGTCATAATTATTTAAATCATTTATAATTTCTGTCTTTGTTAACTTTTCATATTTTAAATTTTTAACAAACCATCTGCGATAATGGCAAAATCCAACAATGTCCGCTTTTGAATTTTTCCAAGCCCAATATTCTCCAGTAAGTTCTGCAAAGTAAGGATTTAAATTAGATATATTATCTCCAGTATTGTCTTTTATATATCCATAATCTCCATTAATTTTTTCAGAACCAACTAATAATGGTTTATATATTGATGGATCATATTCTTCATTAAATTTTTTATGGGTTAATATATATATTTCAACTTTAACCATATTTTCACCTAAATATAGACATAATTATATTAATTTTTCATTAATAAAATTTGTTGCATATTCAATGGAATCTTTCAAACTTATGTGATTTGAATTTTTGTTAAATTTGGATTACAAAATTTTTTTGTTCTATTTTTAAAATAGAAAAGGACTTTTAACAGTAGTCATACTAAACTAAATCATTGGAACATAAAAAATGAAAAAGAAAAAATCATATAAGTTTTTGAAAGAGTCAAAAGCCACCTTTGCGAATTATTTAAATATTATGCAATTTATATTTAATATAACAGATGGAAAAAATTTAATCTTAATGGATTTTATTAAGACCGCTTATTCGCCAGTTTTCGATAGGTTACTGCTTTTAATCAAGGCGGTAAAATAGGTGATGTTCATTCCATTGATGCTACTTGCACTAGTTTGAGAGAATATAATTCAGAATAAATAAAAAGTATTTTTATCAAGTGATGGGATTAGCTTTGAACTTGTTGCTTTTGCAAAAGTAATTGAATTGAATAAAAATAATTCATATGTTGATTTTGCTATCTCTCAGGTTATTGTCAAATTATGGAAGATTCGAGAAAGGTAATATAAAACATATTAACAAATATTATTAACGTGATTTTATGGATTTTGAAAAGTTATATTCAAAGTTACCTAGTTTTATTAAATACAACAGATTTGTATTAGATTTTTTTCTTAAAATTCCAAAGAAATTAAATAAATTAAATAAAAAATCTAGAATAAATGAATCTCATCAGCAATTATTTGAGTTGATGTTGCTTCATTCAGATTTCAAAGCTAAAGGAACTTTAAGAAATATCCAATTATTATATGTTGAATTGTTGCGTTTTATTGATAATGTCTGCAATAAACATTCCATAAAGTATTGGATTTCTGATGGAACCCTTATTGGTGCTGTTCGCCATGGAGGATTTATTCCATGGGATGATGATATTGATGTTTCAATTTTAAGGGATGATTATGAAAAATTAATTGAGATACTCCCAAAGGAAATAGAGAAATATGATTATTTTAAGCAGGAATGTGGTTTGTCACTATTAAGAGATAACCATGAAAACTATTTTAAAGATTTTAAAAGTGTTTATGATTTTGAAGGGGATGCGAAATTATTAGATGAGAATAAATTTATGTTTCTTCAAATTGCATGGCTTAAACCTTATATTAAAATTGATTTTTTCCCAAAATGTTATCTTAAAGAAGAAAAAATAGATTATTTCAAAAAGCATTTTGTTTCAACTAAATATAAATTCAATAAGGAAATAAAAAATGGTGAAAAAAACTTTGATTCTGAATTTAAAATCAAATCAGAAGAATTAGGTTTTACTCGAACTGAAACTAATTATTTCAACGATTGTATTGATGCTCTGCAGTTGGATCCGGTTTGGATATATGATGTTGATGAAGTATTTCCTTTAGAAAAAATTAATTTTGAAGGTTATGAGTTTAATTGTCCTAAAAATACTGATTATTATTTGAAAGTGATGTTTGGACCTAATTATATGCATTTGCCGGATGTTATTGAGACACATAATTTGATTCCATTTATTGAAAGCCAATTTTCATCTAGAAAAGAAATGGATGATAAATTTAAAAAAGACATTGAATATTTAAGAGAAATTAATGATAATTTTGAATGATTGAATAAAATATAAAATTCATTGATTCTTTTAATTTTTAACAGGATAAAAATTTTATATATTTCATAAGAATATATAAGTGTATAATTAAATTATAGTTAGGTTAAGATTATGCCAATTGTATCTGTAGTTGTGCCATTTTATAATGGGGAAAAATATTTTAAAAGGGCTTTTGAATCTATTTTAAGCCAAACAATAGGTTTTGAAAATATTGAAGTTATTCTCATCAACGATTGTTCCACTGATTCAAGCCCTCAAATTGCTAAAGACTATGCCAATACATATGAAAACTGCAAGTATATTGATTTGAGCGAAGTCTATGGTTCTAATCTGGGATTTCCCGGAAGACCCAGAAACATTGGCGTTAAAGAAGTAACAACAGATTATGTGATTTTTTTAGACATAGATGATACATATCATGACGATGCATTCGAAACCCTTTACAACACTATTCTAAAAGAGGGCAGCGACTTTATAATTGGAAACTATTATATCCAATCTGAAGAAAATACTGTAAAGCATGTCTTATGCAGTAGCGAGAAGCAATCAATTACATTCAATCCTCAAAAAAACCAGGAAACATTCAACAAGGTTTCCAGACTGCCTTTTACAGGACCTTATGCAAAACTGTTTAAAAAAAGTCTTATAGATAAATACAATGTGGAGTTTCCCGAAGATGGTCCTGTTGAAGATGCATACTTTTATTTCAGCTATCTAAATCATGCCGATACAATTACAATTTTGCCGAATACCTATATGTATCAGTATAATGAATATTCAGATTCATTGATTCATACTCATGACAAAAAACTATTCTTCAGTTATTTGACAGTATTTAGACGTTTTGTTGATTATTTAAACAATAATTATGATTTATCCTGTGATTTGATTGTTAATGATTATTTGGCAACTTTGCTTGCAGTATTCATAAATGTTGATGCTTCTAAAAATGAGAAAAAGGAGCTTTTGCAGGAGTTATATGATTTTGAAAAGGATTATGTAAACGTTAATCTTGAAGGCATTGAAGTGAAAGTGCTGAACAATTGCATTTTGAAAAGACATTTCACATTGGCATTAATTCTTTCCAGATTATATTATTTCCTGTATAATAACAGGTTTATCATTAATCTTTATCGTAAATGGAGATATTCTAAATCTTAAGAGGTTTAAACATGGCATCTGTTAAATTTATCAATATTGCAAAATCAGTTTTTTTCAAACTGGAGCAGTATGATTTCACTAAAAAATTCTTAATCTATTCACTGATTACACGTAAACAGAATTGGAAGAATAAGAATTTACCTAAAACATTAACTGGTGCTCTTCCAAATTATGCTCATTTCTACACTCCTAGTTTGAAAGATTCAAAAGGCGTTCAGCTTAAAAATTTATTTTCAAAACTTGACATCAATATTTCAAAAGATAATTTTATTTTCACCATTGATGAGTTTAAAACAGTCAATTATAAATATAGAATTGCAGATAATCTGTCAATTGATTATTCAAAGGTATTGAATACTTCTATAAATGAATTAAAAGAACAATTCAATGATTTTGATGATTATTCTCTAAATCAGATGTCAACATTAGAGGCCATTGAAATTCTCATTGACAGAATTGTTCAAAAGTTAAATGCATCTGGGAGAACCGATAGACAGGAATTAATTGATTATTTTGAAAATATCAAAACTGACAAAGTAAAAACGTTCAAGGAAGCATTGCAGAGAATATTATTCTTCAATCAATTATTATGGCAAACTGGACATAATTTAAATGGTTTTGGACGATTAGATTATGTTTTAGACGAAATCTACAACAGAGATGATATTACAAAAGATGAGGCATTAGGGTTGATTAAACAGTTTTTAAAATCTGCACATTCCTACTATGAATACAAGAGCAATTCATTAATTGGTGATACTGGCCAAATCATTGTTCTTGGAGGTTTAAACGGTGAAAATGATTATTTTAGTAATGATTTGACTTACCTGTTTTTAAAGGCAGTTAAAGACTTAAATCAGCCAGATCCTAAATTGATTTTAAGATATTCAAAAGAAACTCCAAAAGATTTGTTGAGTCTTGCAATTGAGACTATGGCAACAGGTGTTGGATCACCATTGATATCAAATGATGAAATGGTCATACCAAATCTAATTAATTTTGGATATAACGCTCAGGATGCATACAATTATGTAGTGTCAGCATGCTGGGAACCGGCTCCTGTCGGTAAGGGATTGGAACTGAACAATGTTGACAGTTTTGTGTTCATTGTGCCTTTAAATCAATTGCTTGACAGCGAAGACTTATCACAATTCTCCAATTTCGATGAATTCTTAAGCTCCTATAAAAATTATCTAATCAAATACACAAATAATCTACTTGATGAAATAAACTCCCAAAACTGGGAAATGGATCCTCTTTTATCATTATTCATTGATGATTGCAATCAAAACCACCTGGATTTTTCTGAAGGTGGTGCAATATATAACAATTATGGATTGACATCTGTTTCACTTTCAAATACAATAAACAGCTTATATAATGTTAAAAAGCTGGTTTTTGATGATAAAAAATACACTTTAAAGGAATTAAATGATGCAAGAAAAAATAATTTCAACGATGAATTCATTTTGGATGATTTAAAATCTCAAATAAAGTTTGGAATGGATAATGATGAAATATTAAATCTAACAAATGAAGTTACTGAATTTGTCAGTGAAGTTTTTAAATCAAGAAACAACAAGTTCGGTGATAAGTTTAAATTCGGATTAAGTGCACCCTCATATATTTCAAAATCAAATGTTGATGCTTCACTGGATGGCCGAAAAAATGCAGAACCATTCAATGTCCACATTTCCTTAGAAGAAAATAATGATTACACTGAACTAATGAGGTTTGCTTCAAAGCTTGACTACTCAAAACATAGATTCAACGGCAATGTGGTTGATTTTATGGTTTCACCGGATTTCATCAAGAAAAACTTTGAAAAATTCACAGATTTCATAAAGTTAAGCCTTGATATGGGTGTTTTCCAGATGCAGTTGAATGTTGTTGACTCTAAAACATTGATTGATGCACAGCAAAATCCCGACAAGTTTCCAAACTTGATTGTTCGCGTATGGGGATTTTCTACATACTTCAATGACCTGCCGAAAGATTATCAGGATGTATTAATTAAAAGAGCATTGGAACATGAAGGTAAGAGTAACTGATATCCAACATTTTTCACTCCATGACGGTCCGGGAATTAGGACAACAGTATTTCTGAAAGGTTGTTCAATCAGCTGTCCTTGGTGTGCTAATCCCGAGTGTATTTCATCAAAAATTCAAGGTGATTTTGGATATGATATTTCTCTTGAAAAATTGGAAGATGAAATCCTTAAAGATGAACCGTATTATGAAACTGGTGGTGGAGTTACCTTTTCAGGCGGAGAGCCTTTACTTCAAATAAAAAATCTTGAATCATTGTTAAAATCATTAAAACTTAAAAATATTAATATTTGTTTTGAAACATCATTATTTGTTAAAAAAGATTACTTAAATATTGCTAATTTTTATGCTGATGAGTTTATTGTTGATATCAAACTGTTAAACAAAGAAAATGCCAAAAATATATTAAATGGAAATATTGATCAATATTTGGATAACTTAAATAGTTTGGATTTAAATAAGACTACTTTCAGAATTCCTGTAACAGAATATAGCTTAAATGATGAAGATTTGATTTTAGAATTAATCAAAAAATACGTGCCAAAAAAGATAGAGATTTTTAAACTTCATAATCTTGCTAAAAAAAAGTATGAAATTTTAAATAAGGAATTTTATTATAAAGAAGTTTCAGATGTTAATTTAATAAATTTTAGAGATAAATTAAACGAATTTGTTCGAACTGAAATAATTGAAATTTAATAGTAATCTTTTTATATGAAAAATTTCTTTAAAATATATTTAATCAAAAATTTAGATAGGGTACGAGTATAATGCATGAAGTAATAATTTGCGAAAAACCGAGTTCAGCAGAAAAAATAGCAAAAGCACTTTCACCAAGTGCTAAAAAGAAAATGTACAACAAAAAAGTCAAATACTGGGAACTTAAACGTGACCATAAAGATATTACAGTGGTTTCTGGTGTTGGACACCTTTATTCTTTAGTTCCAAACAAACAAAAATACAAAGTATCATTCGATCTTCACTGGGTTCCCTCACATGAGGCAAGCAAGGCCAGTGCATTCACTAAAAATTATCTAAATGCAATTAAAAAATTCGGTAAAAATGCTGATTCATACATTCATGCATGCGATTACGATGTTGAAGGAACTTTAATTGGTTACAATGCATTGAAATATGCGTGTGGCCAGGACTCTTTAAACAAAGCTTCAAGGATGAAATTTTCCACTTTAACCAAAAAAGACATCATCGATGCCTATGAAAACAGAATTGACATTGACATGCACCAGGTGGACAACGGTATTGCAAGACATATCTTAGACTATTACTTCGGAATGAACATTTCTATCGCCCTATCAGATTCAGTTAAAAAAACCAAGCACAGATTTTTAAAATTATCAGTAGGACGTGTACAAACTCCTACATTATCCATTTTAGTTGACAGAGAAAAGGAAATCAGAGAATTCGTACCTGAACCTTACTGGAACTTAAAAGCAATACTTGATTTTGAAGACATTGAAATCAAGCATGTAGACGGTAACATATTTGACAAAGAGCGTGCTGAAGAGATTTACAACAAATGTAACGGCAAAGATGCAACTGTTGATAAGATTACATTTTCAAAGTCAAAAACCAAACCTCCAGTACCGTTCAACTTAAGTGGTCTTCAGGCTGAAGCTTATAATGTATTTGGATTTTCACCAAAAAGAACTCAGATTGCTGCTCAAAACTTATACAGTGCAGGATACACTTCTTATCCAAGAACATCATCTCAAAAATTACCTGAAAGCTTAGGTTTTGAAAATATTTTCAAGCAATTGGCTCACAACCATGAATTCAAACCACACATTGACAAACTACCAAACAAGTTAGTCCCTCACAACGGTAAAAAGGATGATGCAGCTCACCCTCCAATTCACCCGACTGGAATCTTGCCGGATAAACTAAGTAAGGACGAAGAGAAAATCTATAAATTAATCGTCTACCGATTCATTGCAGTATTTTTCGAATCAGCAGAGTTTGAGTCAATGAGGACAACCCTTGACATTGAAGGTGAAAAGTTCAAGTTCTCAAGAAGACGAGTGACCCATAAAGGTTGGATGGAACACTATCCTTTCAAAAAAATAGATGATGAAAAGTTTCCTGATGTTAAGGAAGGAGATCTTATGAGCGTTAAGGAGCTCATAAAAGAAGAAAAGGAAACCAAACCTCCTGCAAGATATAATCAGGCATCATTAATAAAAGAACTTGAAAAGAAGAATTTAGGAACTAAAGCAACAAGGGCTGACATTGTTGACAAACTATATGACAGAAAATACATTTCAGGAACTAAAATCGAAGTTAATGAGTTAGGTGAAAACCTAATAGATACTTTAAACACTTACTGTAACAATCTGACTTCTGAAAAGCTCACAAGAGATTTGGAAGAGCAACTGGAAGGTATCAATCAGGACAAGACCACAAAGGAAAGCGTTGTAAAAGAAGGGGAAAAGGACGTTAAGGAAATCCTCACAGACATTGACAAAAACCAGCAAGGAATTGGAAATAAACTTTACGAAGCATACCAGGCAAGTAATATTGTAGGTGACTGCAAATGCGGCGGAAAACTTATCAAGAGATACTCACCAAAAACCAAATCTTCATTTGTGGGATGTTCCAATTATCCGGACTGTACTACAATCTATTCAATTCCAAAGGGAACAAATTTCCTTAAAAAAACCTGTGAGAAATGTGGTCTTCCAATAATCTCATTTGGAAAACCAAGACAAAGGGCATGTCTTGATCCGAACTGCGGCAAAGACACCACCAAACCACATAAGCCAACAGAAGTAGGTGAGTGTCCTGAATGCGGTAAACAACTTCTAAAACGTTCAGGCCGTTACGGTGAGTTTATCGGCTGCAGCGGATTTCCGAAATGCAGATTCACATGTTCAGTTGAAGAACTTGAAAGTAAATTAAAATAGAATTTACTTTTACTTATTTTTTCCTTAATGCATTCCTAGAAACTTAAGCTTTTTTTGATTTTTTCTATTTTTAATTTTTTGTTAAATGTCTAATATTTATTTATTTTAGTTAATTCTTTAGTTAATTATTATAATACTTTAATAAATAGTTTTAATTTACTTATATATTATTTTAATAATTATTAATAGTTTATTTTAAATATTATTAATTATAAATATTTATATAAGTGATTAAAGTTTTTTAGTCACGAATTTAACAGTTTGGAGGTTGAATTCATGTATTCTTTTGATAGATTTGTCAAAGAATTTTTTCGATTATTTGATTATTTTATATCAAAAAAATATATTACTGA
>JAFUBV010000120.1 GCA_017460025.1 Methanobrevibacter sp.
AAAAGACAGGAAAGGATTTCTGGAAACATCAGATGTATCAGTATATTGATCAGATGGATGAAATTTTCAATACTGGCAACGTTACCCTAAAATTCATGAATGTGCCTGAAAGAGATAATCTCCATGACCTTGATGCCACAAACAACAACAAATGGATAAGCACCAAAGCAATGATTAAAAACATGACAGACGTTAGAGTTGACCTGAAACAGGCAAGCTATATCTGCAGAGAATGCGGAGCACAGAACATGATAAACATAGCTGACCCCAACCAATCGGAAACAGTACCTTCATATTGCAGAAATCCGGATTGTGCCGGAACAAGCAAATCAATGTTTCTTGACAAGGACACCAGCATCTACAGAAACTATCGCTTATTGAAACTTGAAGAACCTTTGGAGCTGAGATCCGGCGGAACCACAAGGGAATTTAAAGCCATTGTGCTGGATTACCTTGCCTCTCCGTTCACCAATATGAAAGTTGGCGATGTCGTCAACGTAACGGGGATTTTCAAGATTGAGCCGAGAAAAGTCAAGGGCAGAAGGGACGGATACGAGTTTATCATACATGTCCACAACATCACCCCCGTGGATGACGTTTTTGAGGATTCAAGAATATCCGAAGAGGATGTAGCTGAAATAATCAATCTATCCAAAAGAGAGGATATCTTTGATTTGTTATGCAACAGCCTGGCTCCTGAAGTCTACGGCTATGATATCATAAAGAAAGGTCTGATACTTCAGCTGTTTGAAGGAAACAGGCCATTAAACGACAGCTTCAAATCCAGCATGATGGACAGATGGACAATACATGTTATGCTGATTGGAGATCCGGGAATAGGCAAATCCCAACTGATTCAATCAGTGCATAAAAGGTCTCCTAAAAACATTACAATCTCCGGAACAAACACGTCACAGGCAGGACTGACAGTATCCACAGTCAAGGATGAACTGACCGGAACATGGACAATGGAAGCAGGGGCAACTGTGCTTGCAGACACCGGAGTGTTGTGCATAGATGAATATGACAAGCTATCCGCTTCAGCCCAGAAGAGCTTGAACGAACCTATGGAACAGTCAACTGTTTCATCAGCTAAAGCTGGACTCGTTCAGGTTATGTCGGCCAGAACATCAATACTTGCAGGTGCAAATCCAAAGTACAGCAAGTTCGATCCATACAAATTATATCGGGAGCAGCTGGACATACCTGAATCAAATCTCTCCCGTTTTGATTTGATATTTGTCCTAACCGATGATGTGGATGAGGAAAAGGATACTTTGCTTGCAGATGCATTGCTTAACAAGGACTACATTGTTGATGAATCTGAAATCATGGACATTGACCTGTTTAAAAAATACATCACATGGATTAAGGCAAACTGCTTTCCGGTCTTAAGCAAGGATGCAAAGATATTGCTTAGGGAGTTTTATGTTGATACAAGAAAAACAGCCATGGAAACGAGTGACGGTAAACCAATCACCCCACGTGATTTGAAAGCATTGGAGAGACTGACAATAGCCAGAGCAAAATGTGAATACAGACAGGAAGCAACAATAACGGACGCTATTGAAGCTATTGACATTTACAAGGAAGCATTAAGCGGTTTGGGATTGACATTAGCTACTGCCGGTGAGCTGCATGGAATTCATTCTGAAAATGAACTGGGCGCAATATCTGAAATGGAGAATATGATTAGAAATAAAATAGCTATTGAAGGCAATCCATTATCTTCCGAAACATTGAGGCATTTGGAAATGGAATGTGGAGTATTATGTCATGAGAAGGGCATTAACCATGAAGGTATTTTTGACATTGCATATTCCAATGTTAAAAAAACTCTATAGGGAACTTTTTGAAATTACGACCGTACGACCGTCATGACCGTACGACCGTAATATTTCAATACCCCTGACACCTTTTTGAGAAAGGAGTATTATCAAATGAGGATTAAAGTATGAGCAAAAAAGATTTGAAGATTACGATTGATGAGAAAGTTTTAGAAAAAGGTAAAAATGCAATACCCAATCTATCTGCATTCTTTGAAGAATGTTTAAAACATTACCTCGGTTATGCAGATGGAACAATTGCAATAGGAAACATCAATGAAATCACAGACAAGATTAGTAAATTGCAGGTAAAACTGTATTTAATCAATCGAAATTATGATGCCGAAGAAAGTATGAGGAGAGTTGAAAATGAAGAAATGAATAAAGCATGGAGATTTTTGTGGAATGATTTCAGACCGAGACTAATTCCGGATGAAACACTACTCAAAAAAGCCGTTGAACAATTAGGGAAAAATGAAGAGGAACTGGAAGACATACTTGACTGGGTGCACATAACCGATATCAAAGTGGATACCAATTCCTGGCAAGATGTTTTAGAAAAATATAAGAAATACGGAATAGACGAATTCTAAATTAAAGGGAGTTATGTGGAATACCACTTATCCACATTAACTCTTTGACTTTGAGTTTCTGCAGTTATTTTTTCATATCCTCCAGTGAATGCCACAACACAGTCATCATGGATGGCTTCATTTGGATATGCTGTAATTTTTTCGAGAAATTCCATCGCCCATTTTTTCGTGAACCCGGTCGAATCCTTTCCAACCAGGAAAATTCCATTCTTTTGAATATCTGCTGAAACCCTTCTTGCACGGTCAACCTTATTCTCTCTTGAGTTACCAGTGCCTGTAGCGAACCCTCTTCTTGATAATTCATCGATAATTAATAGACCAAAGTTTTTACCTGTGCTTCCGTCGAGTTCAATATACTGCACATCTGACTTGTCACGAGCTGCAGTATTGAGGATTTCATTGATCAGGTTTCTTGACTCAAGCTGAAACTCATATGAATCCAGAATGTAAATGTTGCCGTTTAGATCTTTGGCCAGCATGACTCCGGCCGTGTAATCCGGATCACTGCCTCTCAATTTATCATCATTCAATACTTCTGTTGCAGCAAGATCCCAATATCTGATAACTCTAACGATGGGTATTTTCATGTATTGGTCATGAGAAATCAAGTGGAAGTCTGATTCATCGAATAGCTGACCTTTAACTGAAGCATACCAGTTACCGTTCATCAGCTGTTCTCTTGTAACTCTGTCAAGACCCATCAAATATTCTTCATAGTCATTTCTGTCCAGATAGATATTGTCCAGATAGCTGGAGGAGATGAATCTGATTTGTGATTTGTCCTGAATGTCCTCATCTATTTTTTCTATGAATCTTTCTCGAACCCATTTGTTTCCGCGCTTTCCAGGATTGCTTGATGCCATCAGCTGTGTTGGAAGCTTATTGTCTTTGGTTTTCCTTACTCTTGAGCGCATATAAATGTATTTGAATCTTTCAAGCTGCGTCAACTCATCAATTCCAATGAACTGATATTCAGAGCCCTGATAAGTATCAAGGTCATTGATGTTTCTCAGATATCCGAATGTTAATGAGTTTCCATTGGGAAATGTCCATGAATGTTCAGTTCCGTCCCACTTCGGTTTAATGGCTGAATTGTTTTGAATTTCCTTTCTGTTAAGCCATTGGCTTGCTTTGTGAATTAATGCCCCTTTCCGTTTCAAGTCAGATAATGTACGTCTCAAGATTAAAGCATGATATTCATTCACATCATCCTGAACATAAAACAAAGCCCTCATCAATAGGCTTGTTGATTTGGA
>JAFUBV010000121.1 GCA_017460025.1 Methanobrevibacter sp.
CCTTAAGCTTGAAATGATAATCATTCACTAAACTGTCTGCATTATATAATTTTGCAGTCCTATCTGTACTGCAGGCTTCCTTATTTTGAAATTCTGTCTCCTCAATTGGTGAAAATGCGGAGAAGTATGTTCGTTTCAATTTTGTTTTATTATAGATTTTTTCCATTCTATGTAAAATTTCCCTATCACTTTCATCATTCGCACCGACAATGAGTTGGGTGGTATGAGTAGAATTTGGATATGTTGTACTTTTTCCGTGTAGACTGTCAATCCAATGCAAACGTTTCAGTATATCCTTATTATAATCCTTCGTTGATGACAGTTCTGCAAGTCCTGAAGGTGTTGCAGCTTCTATATTAATACTGACTCTGTTAGCCAGTGCCATTGCCCTTTTAATTGAATCTTTGGATGCTCCGGGAACAATTTTTAAATGTATATAATCATCATATCCGTAATCTTTTCTCAATAGCCTAATGGTTTCTATTGTTTTTTCCATTGTGACATCTTCATCCTTGTCAATTCCCGAACTTAAAAACAGGCCGTTCACCAGACCTCTGTTATAGTAGTTGAGAAAGCCGTGTGCAAGTTCTTCAGGGGACAATTCCAGTCTTGTGAAGTTTCTTTTGGATTGGTTAATGCAGTACTTACAGTCATTTTTGCATTTATTTGTCAGAAGAGTTTTAAACAGTGGAATTTGACATCCATTATGTCCTGTTGCATGATAAATTCCAGGTAAATTAACTTGGGAGCTCTTGTTATGATTAACGTAATCGCATAAATCATACTGTGCTGAATCAGTTAATATTTTCATCTTTTCCAAATTACTCATAGTAATAGTATTATCTTTTATGTATATTATTTTTTTAGCTACAATAGAAAAAGATTTTTTCTATTAATTCTGGATATTTTCCAGATAATGTAATTTATTTTGGATATGTGTCAGTATAACCACGTTATAAATATAAATTGTCAATTTTTTTAAAAATTTCTATATAGTCCAATAAAAAAATATCAAATAGATATACAGTGATGAATATTTTTATAAATCATACATTAACTGTATAAAGTTTAAATATAATGAACGATTAATATGAAGTTAGCTATTAAAAATAAGATGGCTATTTTTAGGAAAAAATTATTGTACTAATATATTGACTTTGGTGATAAAGTGATAAGAAAATTTTTGATAATTATTGTATTAACGTTATTCATGGTCTCTGTAGCTTATGCCAGCGACGTTGATGATGATTCAGTTAATATGGATAATGAAGAAATTCAGATTCTTGATTTCATTGAAGTTAATAAACTTGATTTTGAGGAGTCAAATTTAGAGGATGTTGTTGATAATAACATTATCAGTGAGGATGAAATCGCTCCTGTAAAGTCTAATCAAGAGTATAATGATTCTTATATAATTGACGAATCTAAAAATTATCATAAAATAGAAAATTACCAACATAACTGTTCTTTTATAAATGAAACTTTGGACAATGATACAGATTTAGAGTTTAATAATATTACAATAACTGTTTCTATTCATATTTTTAATAATTTCTTTAGCAAACATGATGTTTTTATCTGTATGAATCTTGATTCAAGTTTTAAAACTATGGATTTTAGTCATAATTTATCCAAATTTAAACAAATCGATAAATTTAATGTGTTAACATATGATTTAATATTTTATAATGATTATTGTAATTTTTTGATTCATGATGTTGACGTGGACATGTTGATATCCAGCGATAAATTACACACTGACTATGCATTTTCAATCGATAATTCAATTATAGGCAGCAACAGCAATTCCATTTATAATATTTTAAGTTCTAATTTTTCATCTTTTCAGACATTTTCTAATTTTGATCAAATTTTTATAATTAATTATAATAAGCTTTTTTTCCGTGTAAACAATTGAATGAGGGTATAATTCAAATATTTATTAATAAGTAACTAAACGTATTAAA
>JAFUBV010000122.1 GCA_017460025.1 Methanobrevibacter sp.
CTGGAATTCACAAAACTGCCTTAAAAGAAAACATTGAAGGCAAAGCATTCATGAACACATTAACCGGTGAATTCGGTAAAGCAAACGGAAGAGCATTAGAAAGAGTGTTAATTTACGGTAACAAAGACTCTGAAGAGGAAGATGTTCCTACCGGTTACCTTGTAATCGATGGTATTCTCACCAAAGTAACCAACGATTCCAAAGCAGTTTCAAATCTTGAATTTGACTTAACCTCAAATGATGTTATCGGTCAATTCAGAACAATTATCGATGAATTCCCTGACAAATACAAAGAACCTGGAAACGTTGTAATGTTTGTTCCAAATGCAGTTAGAAGAGCATTAAGAA
The DNA here is from genome assembly GCA_017460025.1 of Methanobrevibacter sp. GTDB lineage: Archaea > Methanobacteriota > Methanobacteria > Methanobacteriales > Methanobacteriaceae > Methanocatella. The sequence goes on from JAFUBV010000122.1 coordinate 349, forward strand.
GAGAATTAACTGACAACCATGACAAATATGGTGACATCTATGAGATCACCAAAGATGGTGACCTTGTATTAGAAGATGTTTACGTATTCAGTGTTCCTGCATTCAGCACTCCTAAAAACGGTTACACTGCAAAACCTATTGTAGTTGCAACCAAAGAAAACATTCAATGGTTATCTGACCCAGACAACATTGAAGTTGAAGCTCAATACGTATTAAGAGCTAACAAATGGGATATTGCTTCCACCATCTATGCTGATATCAATTACGCATTTTCCGATGCTATCATGATTGGTACAGTAAAGGAAGCATAACTCCTTCAGTAACTCCAACTAGGGATATTAGTTTCACCATCAACGATGGAACAGCCCCTATTCAAGGAGCTTCTGTGAAAATCGGTGAAACTACAAAAACAACCGGTAGTGCTGGAGGATGTTCCTTCACAGGAATCAAAGAAGGTACAGTAAGCGTGGAAATCTCAAAAGATGGTTACACCACCAAAACTGAAGAGATAACAGTAGATGAAACACACACTTCATTTACAATAAGTTTAGTTTCAGCATAAAATGGTGATTTCCGATGTTATACTGTACATCTGAAGAGGTAATGGCAATGACAAAAGTCAATGCCAAGAAACTCGGGTTCACAGAATCTGAGTTTCAAAGTACCTTAATTGATTGGATTGAACAAGCAGAAAACTTCATTAACACGTATTGTAAGAAAGAGTGGGAAGCAGACAAAGTTCCCCCAGCAGTGAAAAATGTTTGCATAAGATTAACTTCATACATCATTGCGTTTCATTACAAAAGAAGGGAAGATCCAATCAGAAAAGTTAACGATAATCAAGTGAAAGTTTTTGAAAGTGATGTTTTTACTGATGATCTTAAAAAAGATTTAAGACCATTCAGAAAAGCTTCCAAAATTTCTGTTTTTAAAATATAAATTTTTTCGGGGTGTAAAAAGTTCATGGTTGAAGTTCATGTTAACATTGAAGATCATGTTCACTTATCGGGTAAAGGTGAACAGTACAGAAAAGAACTGTTGAATCAAGTTTCAAGTGATGGGCGTTTAATCATGGAATCAGTAACTCCACGCCGAACCAGTAGAGGTGCAAACTCTTACAGGATTATTAAAAAAGCAAATGTTCATGAAATAAGGAACGATGTTTTTTATTTACCTTTTGTCAATGAGGGTACTGGGTTATACGGGCCTTTGCATAGGAGGATAACGCCAGTTCATGCTAAAGTTTTACACTTCCATTGGAAAGGTCAAGAATGGTTCTTGCCTTCAGTTAGAGGTCAGAAACCACGTAAGTTTGTTGAAAGAGGAGTTCAAGATATTGTACGCTCAATTGAAAAAGCAAGCATTATTGCTGCAAATAAGACATTAAAGTGATATTATGATGAATATTATAGATGGTTTGGGTGCAGTTTCACAAATAGTGAAAAGATGTATCCGTGATGAAATGAAACCTGGAGGTTTACTGGAAGATGTCAACACTTTCATTCCATCATACCGTAAAGATGAACCTATTGAAGAACCGGCAATATGGTTGTTTGAACATGAAACAACAGTAGTGGAAGATGGAACACTTTCAAAACAAGTGAAACTAAACACACCATTTGAATTTGTATGTTTAGTTTATGATGCTGATGACTTGGAAATGTCTGAGTTAAAAGGAAAAGAATTAGCAGGAAGAGTAGCAGCTGCAATAGGTAAAAACTACAGAAGAATTGATGATAACGGAAATCAAATCTCATCAAAACCAGTCTTGGATGGGTTCTATCCTATAGGAGCAGTTGACATTAACGAATCCAGCGATAAAACAGTAGTAACAAGTGTAAGAATCAACATTGAATACTATGTTAACTGGGTTATTTCCTGCATGAATAAAGATAATGGTGATTAAATAATGGCTGATGATAGAGGATATGGTATTGAACTTGAAAAATCATATGCTGAAGAGGTACAACATTCAAGTTTCAGTCCGGATTGGTGGATTGAAGCAGATACCCCAGGTTTCGGAATGAATGCTGAACCAGTTACCAAACGTGGAGCTTCACGTATGAACAAAAGGTCAAGACCAGGAATTGCAAAACCATCCGGTTCAACAGAACAGGATGCAGATTTACAAAGAATAGGTCACATATTCAGAGGATACCTTGACAACTACAAATACACAAAAGGTAGTGGATCAATCAACACTCATGAGTTCTGGGGGGGTGAGGGCAAATCCTTACAATCATTCAGAGGAATAATCATGAGAGATTTCCTCAAAAAATACATTTTTGGAATGCTTGTTAATACTATCAACCTTGAATGTAGCGATGATTCCATGAGCTTAAATGTAGATTGGATTTACAAAAATGAGCATGCTGCAAAAATAGGTGAAAATGGTGAAACATTCACCAAACCAGAAGCATTAGAAGATGACCTCTTTGTAATGTTCTATGACATTCTTGTTGAGTTAAATGAGAAAACACTACTTGGTGACAATGGTATTGTGACTTCAGCAACAATCGAAGGAAACAACAACCTTGCACAGGATGACAGTATCGGTTTCGGCGCTAGACATCCACAAATCGATGCATTAGCAGGTGACCGTGACAACAACATCACAATAGTAATGACCTTAGCTGAATCCATCATTGAAGATATAATCTCAATGGAATACGGACAAGTAGTTGACTTCAGCGAAGGTTACGGTGAATTAAGTAGCTGTCAAATTTTAGATGTTCCTTTGAAATTCACAATACAATTATGTGAATATGCTCAGCAACAGTTAGTGATCTATTTCCCAAAATGTACTGTTAACGTAACATATGATGGTTCAGGTACTGAAGTTGTGAAAGTAACATTAAACTTATCAAGTCTTGGTAGTGAAGAAGTTAATCTTGCTGATGGATCAACCGAAGTAGTCACTGACATGTATGTCATGCTTAAAAACAAACAAGGTGAAATAAAAGCAAAGGGAGCTTAACCACTAGCTCCCCTGCAAGTTTAGGTGAACCAACATTATCACCTTTAAACCTTGAATATGAAGCTAGTGGTCTAGATGTAATTGAAGATGATAATGAAGAGGAAGAATAAATGTTAACCAAAGATGAATTACTAAATGGAGCAAAACAAACTATTGAATTCACACCTGAGGGTTTGGTTAATAGTTTATACTTAAGGCCTTTAACTATTGGTGAATTAAATGAACTTGAACAGATGAAAGCAAAAGCATTGGGAACATATGTTGCTAATGAAACATCAACAAGTAAAGGTAAGAAAAGAGTTAAAGGTAAATTAAACGCTGAAGCAAGGTTGAATGTAGAGAAAACAACTATTGCTGAAGATAATGCAAATGTTAAAGCTGTCATGTACAGTATTGATAATGAAAGTAATGACTTTAAACTAAACGAACAAGAAGTCAAATCACTTGATTCCAAAGTGTTCGTAAGTATTCTTGAGAAAGTGAAAGAAATTTCACACTGGGATACTGATGAGGACATTGAGGAAGATGTTGATGACTTTCATCAAGACTAGTGAAGGTTGGAACATGATATGGTTAGA
>JAFUBV010000123.1 GCA_017460025.1 Methanobrevibacter sp.
AGTTCTTGATTTGATATCGGCAAAATTATCATCAATTAATAATTCACCATTTCTGAATACTGTCTGCAATATATTCTCACCACAGGCATTAATTGGAATAGTTTTGAATGAATTACCCTCTTTAACCAATTTAAACCTACCAGTTTTGGATTTTTTACTGGAATCCAATTGATTTTTAAATATATCAAACCATTGTCCATCTCTTAACTGGGCTGAACATTTGAATGCATTTCTTTGTGTATCACGAGTAACGGAACTGTGAAGTCCTCCACCCATTCCAAATATAATGTTTTCAGCAGCCCACCTATTGGATTTCATTGCAAAAAGAATATCTCTTATCTTATGGTAATTAAGTCCGTCTCCCCATAAAAGACCGATATTTGCATCAAAAACCTTATAGCCTTTTTGGGTTAAATGACTTCAAAAACCACTTTCCAGAATATTCAAACAGTCAATAGTTGTGGAAACATGTTCACCACTATCAGGTCTGAAAACCACCTTGTTTCCTTCAATATCCAGAAACTTAAATATGGCATCATTAAGTTCTGTGCCTTCGTTTGACGCTTCGCTAAGGAAGTTTCTGTAGTTATAGCTGTCAATAACCATTGAAAGAATTCCATTTTTAGCGTTATCAATGACATTCAAAATCTGATCTATTTCTCCGTCCTGACCAAGTGATGTCATTACACTGTGTTCTGTAGCCTGAACTGAAAAACCGTATACATTTGAGTCATTGTAGTAGTTTTCAGGAACTGTCAGAGCAGGAATAGTGTCAGTACCTGAAAAACTGAGCAGATGTGCAGATCCGCAAAGCATTGATGATTCAGTAGATGTGGCACCCCTATAACCGAAATCATGCAACATGAAGTCAATGTTATCTTTTGAAGATCCTGTGACATCCAAATAGAAATTTGCGAGCTTTTTAACTTCAGCAGATAATGTGGCAACAGTTGACGGATACCATACCTGCAATAATAATGATTCAAGGTAATTAGGCAACCAGTAACATTTATCATCAGTATTTTCAACAGTCATCAATACATTGCCCACATCAACAGGAGTACCTTCAGGAACCGCATTGATTTCTATTGGCAATCTGCCGTCAAACTCATCGAGAATGTATTGCCAGCCTTCACGGTTGAAAATGCCTTCACCAAGATGAGTTTCCATAAGTCTGTCTGCTTCATCGATTTTTTCTTGGGTTACTATTTTACCTTCTAAATACTTTTTTATTATGTACTGAAGTCCATAAAATATTGTTTTGTTGAATTCAGCACCAACCCTACTTTCAAGGTAAGAATAAATCTTCTGAGTACCTTTTGGATAGAAGTAGTGATGGGTTATTTTATAGGAATCAGTCAATAAACAAATATTATTTTCTATCATATTATCAACTTTTGTAAATATGATATTAGTCCATGATAATATATATAATTTGTGTAAAAAAGAAATAAAATTGGATTATTTGTAAGAATCATCCAATTTTCTGTAATGTGCCTGAGGATGGTCACACATCGGACAGACTTCAGGCGCTGATTTGGCAAAATGGAGATTTCCGCAATTGCCACATTTCCAGATAACTTCACTATCCTTTTCAAATACTGAACCGTTTTTAATATTTTTAACGAAAGTCTTATATCGTCTTTCATGAGATCTTTCAATTGCTGCAGTTAATTCAAACAAATGGGCAATATCATCAAAACCTTCCTCTTTTGCTTCACGAGCGAAATTAATGTACATATCAGACCATTCGTACTCTTCAGTGGAAATAGCTTCGCTAAGATTGGATAATGTGTCTTTTACTGCACCATCATGCAATAATTTAAACCAAACTTTAGCATGTTCCTTTTCATTATCAGAAGTTTCTTTAAATATTTCAGACAATTGAACATAACCGTCTTTTTTTGCCTGTGAAGCATAAAATTCATATTTAACGCGTGCAAGGGACTCTCCTTCAAGAGCAGTCCAAAGATTGTCTTCGGTTTGTGTGCCTTTTAATTCTTTGTGCATAATATCACCTGTAGATTAAAAAGGCTTTTTTATAATATTTAAGCATTTGGTGATTAAATGGTAACGTTAAATCATAAAAATTAAAAAAAATAAGAGAGAAGTAAATAATACTTCCTTAAGCGATTATTTTTACTATGTTTCCGATAACTGCGTCGTTATATTTGGAGGTTATGATGTATTCGCCAGGTATTAAATTAATATTTAATTTTGCGTTACCTTGGCTGTCAGTGGTTCTGTAATACATTACCCCATTGATGTTGAACTCGATTTTTTGGTTTGCATACGGTTTTCCTTGTCCGTCAACAAGGTTAGCGACAAATTGATCAGAAGTTCCGTATGTTTTTGTCAAGTCTTGTGCAGTTAGGGTTGGAAGGACTTTGATATTGTTGGATACCATAAATCCTTGATATTCAGCTGTGATTACATAATCACCTGCTTGCAGGTTAATGTTTAACTGTGCAGTACCGTTTTCGTCTGTTGTACGATTGTAGAATACACCGTTGATGTTGAATGTTACTACTTCACCAGCTCCTACTGGGTTTCCGTCATCACCAAGTACTTTTACAGTGTATTGTGTAGCGTTTCTGAAGTATTTGGTTATGTCTTTGTTTTCTACAAGTTTTGCAAGAACTGTAACCAGGTTAGCGGATTCTTCGCCTGTTACAGGGTTCATTGCAGTTAGTATGTATTCGCCTGTGTAGAGGTTGATGTTCAATTTAGCAGTACCTTTATCATCAGTTGTACGGTCGTAGAATACACCATTGATGTTGAATCTTACCATTGTACCTTCAGCAAGGTAGTTTCCTTCGCTGTTGCGGAAAGTAGCATAATATTGACTACCATTTCTGTAGACTTTAGTAAGATCAGTACCGTTAACAGTTGATAAAATAGTCACAACAGACTGGATTGTTTTATTTTCAACTGTTGTTGTTACATTGTATGCACCAGCTTCCAGGTTAAGAGGAATGCTCGTTTGTCCTGTTTCATCAGTAGTTCTAGTGTATGAAACACCGTTGATAGTCATTACAACAGATTTGTTAGCAATAGGGTTGCCTTGGTAATCTGTAATATTAACTGCAAATCTTTCAGAACCACTATAATATTTGATTACGTCAGGAGCTGAAATGATATCAGAAGTGTCTTCCCCAACAATTAAAGCAACATCTTTAGTTACTGAGTTGTATTTATCATCACCAGAATAAGTAACTGGAATCAAGTAATTTCCATCATCCAAATCTGGAATACTGATAGTGGCGGTTCCATTAACAATAGGAGTTGTATATGTATTGTTTCCAACAGTAGCAGTCACATTTCCTGTGGCGTCTTCAGGCAAAGTAACAGTTATTGTAGCATTATTACCTTCAGATGTTGCATGAGCATCAATATCCACTGTAGCATTTTCCTCACCAGATTCTTTAACAGTCACATTAGCAACAGTTTCAATTGGATTATACTTGTCATCACCAGAATAAACAACCGGAAGAGTATTGTTACCAACAGGTAAACCGGAAACAACAGCACTAGCAGTACCATCTACTACAGGAACAGTGACATTTCCAATGGTAACATTACCAGTAGCATCTTTAGGTAGAGTTACAGTAACAGTAGCATTTTCACCATATGTCACGTCAGGAACATCAATATTAATAGTAGCATTTTCTAATGCAGTTCCATTACCATTCAATTCTTTTTCTAATGCTTTAATTTGCTTCTGAGCACTTTCTAAATCCTTTTGTAAAGTTTCAATCTGCTTCTGAGCACTTTCTAAATCCTTTTGCAATGCTTCAATTTGCTTCTGAGCATTTTCTAAAGCAGACTGATTACCTTCCAAATCACTTTGCAAAGCCTCAATCTGCTTCTGAGCATTTTCCAATGCAGACTGATTACCTTCCAAATCACTTTCTAAAGCCTCAATCTGATTCTGAGCATTTTCCAATGCATACTGATTAATTTCCAGATTACTTTGTAAATCTCTTATTTGAGCATTTAGATTTTCTATTAGTGTTTTAAAATCTTCTTCTACGTTAAAGTTTATTGTTGTTTGTGATGCTTTATAGTTTTCTGTTTTAGGGAATTGTACCGTTATTGTATAATCTCCAGAGGTTAATGTATCATCTGTAATTATTCCACTAGTAGTGTTTTTAGTGATGTCTCCAGTTATTTGTATATTTGCATCAGGTATTTGTGTATTGGTTACTCCATCCAGAACTGTGATATTTATTTGCAGATTTCCTTCAGTATTGTTGATAATATTGTATATTATGTTGGTGTTTCTTTCATCGTTTACGTTTAATATGAATTCAGTTGAAGAAGGATATGCATATTCACTGGAATAAGTTATGTTTATGGTATATGATGAATTCAGTGTACCATACATGCTTTCCAGTGCATCCACTAGTGTTTCTGTTGATAATTTATTTCCATTTCCCACATTGTAATGAGTGGATAATAGTTTGTAGCTGTCCTGATCTTTTACTGTTACGTTTATTGTTCCAGGCAGTTCACTCTTATCAATGATTGATAATGGTATTTTAGTATTTGTTCCTTCAACATATTCATAGATTACCTCAGGCGTGCTTATTTCTGATTCACCAATTACATAGAATGTAATATTTTCTGATTTCTGGTCTAAAAGGGTAAAGTATGCTGTGTGAGGCCCAGGTTTTAAATTGCTTAGAGTTATATCTTCATAATTGGTTGTTCTGTTTTCACCATCAATGTAGAATGTTATGCCTCTTAGTCCTGTTTTAATGTCCTTATAATATTGAGGGTATTTGAGTGCGATGTCATAGCTTAAT
>JAFUBV010000124.1 GCA_017460025.1 Methanobrevibacter sp.
ATCCTGCGCCATGTATGCATCGAGTATTGCATCAGATATAATATCTGCAACTTTATCCGGGTGTCCTTGTGTTACGGATTCTGATGTAAATGTTCTATATATTTCGCTCATAATTATCAATCCATAAAAATAAATTATAATGAGGGTATTCCTAAATTTTTTTAATATAATAATATATTTTTATTTTAATATATAAACTCTTTCTAATTTTTAAAATAAATAATGAAAATTAACATCAAAATAATTATTATATTTTTTATTTACTTAAAAACTTAATCAGCTTAACAAGAGCAAAACCCATCAAACCCTTGTTTTTATAGATTTCATCAATTTCTGAAATCTCATCAAAAAGCATCTTTTTTTCAGCCAAAGTAAAATCACCCTGGCGCAACAGATTGATATAGTTTACAAAAAAAGGATTCATCATCATGGCCACATCCTTTAAACCTTCACGATTGGATGTTTCAATAGCCAACTTATAGGACTGAATTGTGTCCAAAACCAATTTGAATTTTACATTTTTAGTAACGGACAAATCTCCATCAAAACGCATTGAATAATTCACAATGGATTCATTGTTAATGAACAATATTTCTGAATTATAAAAGACATCCAAAATAAAGTTCAAGTCCTCTCCTGCAACAAATGGCTTGAATTCAACCAATTTATCAGCCCGAACAATCTTTGTCCACATTGATGGCAGAATTTTTAAGATTTCAGGGTTTTTTCGAATATCCTTAATTAGAATTTCATCCTTATACTCCATGGATTTTCCATATAATATCCTGTATAGCACTTTCCAAATCAGTGCAGTGATAAAATTAAAATTGGGATATGTTTTAATATCGTTATTTTTTGAATCATATGGAGAATATGATATAAGAGTCATATCATCATAAACACGATTATATCGTCCAAATGCCACCCCAACATTTGATTTTGAGATTGCATTATACAGCACTTCACATGCAGTTTGAGTATATGTGTCATCGGCATCCAAAAACATTACATACTCACTGGTTACATATTTAAGACCAACATTTCGGGGCCCGAATGGTCCTCCGGAGTTCTTTTGTAAATGAATCGGTTTAAAAGAAGAGTATTTGTCTGCATATTCATCAATGATTTCTCCTGATGAATCTGTTGATGCATCATTTACAATAATAACTTCAAGATTGCTGATTCCAATGCTTTGATTGACTATTGAATCCAAAGAATCCCTTAAATACTTTTCTGCATTGTAAACCGGCATTATGATTGACACTTTATAAATGGACATTAGTTGAATTTTTATTAATTGTAGTATTTAAAAATTTCAAAATAATGCAAAACAAATAAAATAAAAAAAGAAAAATAAGGAATTAAATCCTTATTTTTTAACTTTTGCAGTCTATTTAACTGTTTTTTTACCGTCTGAAACCTGATATTTTACTTTTTTGCCAACTTTAAGTTTCTTTAAAACTTTTTTCTTGATGGTAACTTTTGCAACACCTTTTTTATTGGTTTTTGCAGTGTATTTTTTACCATTGAATTTGAAAATGACTTTTAAGCCTTTTTTAGCTTTCTTGTTGATTTTTAA
>JAFUBV010000125.1 GCA_017460025.1 Methanobrevibacter sp.
AAACCATAACTTCTCACCAACCAATCACCCAGCAGACAAAGAATACACGAAAAATCCAAATTAACCAAATCAGAACTGCTTTTAAAAACAGTAGCACAACACAATCATTTCTAAAAGCATATTAGAAAAAACAAAAAAGGAGATAAAAAATGATATCCGAAGAAGCTATGGAAGCATTGAACAAATATTTTCCCGAAGAAGTCAAAAAAATAAGAGAACAAGGATTTGAACAAGGAAGAAAAGAAGGAAGAGCAATAGTAAATTTTACAATAATGAGAAGAATGAAAAATTACGGATGCTGCATCCAAGAGATTTTACAAGTAACAGGCATCAGAATTAAAGGAATTAAAAAGATATAGGAACCACAATCCATAACTTTTCACCAAATTTTTACACTTGAAATGTATGTCAATGCCTAAATTATATAAAAGTACTTAAAAGATGAGTAATATATTCTTTACAGTCACAGAAAAGGGAGTGAGATAATGAACAAAACCATGAAAACATTAATACTTTTTATCTTATTGACATCCTTAAGTGCTGTAAAAGGTGGAAGGAGTTTCACCGACTTACAAGAAAAAATCGACGCGAATGAAGGAACTATTGAAATTACCGAAGATTACGAATACAATGAGAAAATTGATGAAGACTTAGAAAAAGGAATTTTAATAGATCAAAACAACATTAAAATCAATGGAAACGGACACACCATTAACGGATGTGGAAAATCCAGAATATTCAACATTAACGCTGATAACATCACAATATCCAACCTGAACTTTGAAAACGGAAATAATAATACAGGCGGCGGAGCAATCAAATGGACAGGACATAAAGGAAAACTGATCGACTGCAACTTTAACGGAAATTTCGCTCCAGTCGGCGGAGCAATATGCACATACACAAACAATATGAGAATATATGGCTGCAGATTTGAAAACGGGAATGCTGATAAAGCAGCTGCAATCAACTGGGTTGGACTTAACGGGAAGATAAAAGACTGCAGTTTCTCCAATTTAACCGCACGGGAAAATGGAGGTGCAGTGCATCTAAGCCACGAAAATACTGTAATAGAAAACTGCAGCTTCAGGAGCACATCCTCCGAGAAAGGAGGTGCAATTTACCTGTCAAGTGCAACCGACGGAGCCATAGTTGGCTGCAGATTCGAAAATATAGGCACAAAACGTACAGGCGCAATACACTACAGCAACTGTAAAAGCAACATAATACTCGGATGTGAATTCGCCGGAAATAGGGGTGGAGCAATAAGTGAAACCAAAGGCAGGAACAACACAATATTCGACTGCACATTCCTTGAAAACAAGTCAGATTCATGCGGAATGATAACTATGAACGGGCTAAACTCAGAAATAGACAACTGCAATTTCTATGACAATGAATCCGAAAACGGACTGATTAAGTGGAAATGCATGAAAGGAAAAATTACCAACTCCACATTCGAAAACAACCTATGTAACGAGATTGAAGTTGCAAGCTTTGCGGACGTTGATTTCAAGAACAATTTTGTTATTCAGGGAAAGTACTGAGCGACTTTCCACAATGAATTTTCTTAAGAGGCAAGAAACTCTTCAATCTCCTGCAGTTTTTTGCATCTGATTTCTTCCTCTTCTTTAACCTTTTCAAGACGTCTTTTCTTATCGGATTCTTCCTTCTGCCAGCTTTCCTTTAGGATTTTTATTAGTGCATCATTTTCAAGATATTGTGAATATTTGTCACGGATTGTGATATACAATTGTTCAGACACACAATCACCGCACTCTGCAATTTCATCGTAAGTGAAGTTGCGGGTAAGCTTTATGGCCTGAGGACCGACGCCCTTGATTTCAAATGAGTATGAATCACTTAAATATCCGACATCGACTTTTTTTTCAAAAAGATTGAACCTGTTGTATGCTGCCTCATCCTTGAGCTCATCGGCTCTGGATGCAGCGTAATCGATTATCTCGTGGAGTTGCCTTTCTGTCATATCGCTGTCGTTGATGATATCTCGGTATTTGCAGTATTTTACAATGCCCAGACCGTTTTCTCCGACGAATTCAACAGTGAAATTATCAAAACGGTAGTTTTCAATTTCTGATTTGGCTTTGAAAATGCAGCCCCTTAATTTGTATCCTTCAAAGTTCATATTAATATATCGTGCTTATCATGTATATAAACATTGCGTGAAAAAAATTAGGAAATTAATCTACGAATTCAAATGATTCGAAAACATCTCTATTGCGGTCAAATACGATAACCCAATACCTTGAATCATCAGCATTCACAACAGGAGCTATTATAAAGTCAGTGCCGTTGACTGATGAAAATACTTTGCTTTTGGCTTCAGCACTTAAAGGTGAAGCGAATCTGGAACTGATAGTGATTCTGTTTGAAATCGCAAGCCCGTCATGCATTGCGGTTATGATATAGCTTCCATCATCCAGGTTGATGTTGAGTCGGGCCATTCCCCTGCTGTCCGTGGTTCTGTTATAAAAAACACCGTTTATGTTGAATGTCACGTTTTCGCCTGCAAGTCGCTCGCCCTTATCATCAAGAAGCATTACCAGAAATTTGGAACCGTCCCTTGAAGACATCTCCAAATCCTTTGCAATCAGTTTGGATAAGACTGTGATATTGTTTGAACTTAAAAGATTGCCGCAGACAGTTGTGATGATATAGCTTCCGGGAGCCAGGTTAATGTTTAGCTTGGCGTGTCCTGATTCATTGATTTGTCTAGTATATAAAACGCCGTTGATATTGAAAGTTACACTTCCCTGAGTCCTGTTTATGACCTTAACAACAAACTGGGAATCGTTTCTGTAATATTTCACCAGATCACTGCTTTCAATCAATGACAGAACAGTGACGACATTTGATTTTTCCTCACCGGTCAAAGGATTATGGGTTGTGATGACATACTTTCCGGGATTAAGATTGATGTTAAGACTGGCAATGCCCTCATCATTTGTCTTTCTGGTGTAGAAAACACCGTTGATGTTGAATATCACATCCACATTGCTTTTATTTTCATTGAGCAGTTTAACTTCAAACCTACTGGAATCCCTGAAATACTTTGTCAAATCACATGATTCGATTCTTGGAAGAACACAAACCGTATTTTTAATTGAATCCTTTAATTGGGGAACACTGGTTGTTACAGTATAATTTCCAGGATTTAAATTAATAGCTATTGAAGCAGTATTGTTTATTACATGGCGAGTATAGTCAACACCATTGATATTGAAGACGACATAATCGCATGAACAATTAGGGAAAATATATGCTGTAAACCTGTCTCCATCACCATAATACTTGATTAGATTAGAAGCCGCAACAATATGAAAAAGATTGTAAGCGGGACATGGACTGTTTATCTGGGAAACAAATAACTGATATAGTTTCTTTAAATCCACATCATAATAGCCAATACCTTCAAGCGTATCATCAATAGCACCCTTTTCAAGATTATTAAGAAATTGCCTGTAGAAAATATCATCAGTTGAATTCAGTTCGCTTCGAACATTTTCCAGGAATTTGGATTTATTAGCTGACAGAATAGGAACATGAGGGATGGGTTGGCTGTAATATAATCCAAAAGAAGCTGAAGACAGCACATAATCATTTTCCTTCAATATAAACATGAAATATGGAATGATTGAAAAGTCATCATGACTGTAACGCATTGTCAAAACCACAGATTCATTTTTCTGGAGAGTGCCGTTTAAGAAAAATGTGTGATTGGCGTGAGCCCAGTTGCCAAAATACTGGAATTCCAAATCACTGTAATCTGATTTGTCATTTATGACAACATATGACAATGACACATTTTTTAAATCAGACCCATTATTTTTAATGTTAACAGTGATATCATAGTATTCTTCTGTTGAATTTGCCAGACCCGCCGTCATTTCAACATTATAATCAGTTAAATCCTCAGAATCTGCGTATTGCGTATCGAAATTTGTGAATTCATCTGTTGCATTCAAATCATCTGCGCTTACAGCTGTAACAGAAAAAAATAACACTAATAAAAATAAAATGGAAATGACTTTTTTCATAGTTAATTATATTTTGATGATGTTATATATAGCCACTGCTTTTTGATTTGATTTGAATGTGGTGGATAAGCTTAAATTAATTGCATAAGTAATTATTTTATAAAGTTGTGTGAAAAGCTGTTTAAATATTAATGGTGCTTTCAATTAAACTGCTAGTTAGAATCATTGGTGAAATAGTCATAAAGCTCATCCTTGACCGGAGTGTTTATATCAAAAGTGAAATTGACTATAGGCTTATCCTTGCCGTCAATGTTTCTGTAAAGCTGCTTGTATTTCAAAGGAGTCAATTTACCAATATAATAGAATTCAATACCCTCATCGTTGCTTTTTTGAATGAACAGCTCCACATCCATGCCATTGTAATTGATTAACGGTTCCAGTTCAGCTGAAGAGGTCTTTCTGTTGTTCCTACTCATCCAATAGAAGGTTTCCTTGTTGATGAAATGATCATCATAGTTGATTGTCTGTGAAATGTCATCAGCCTTGTTATAGGTTACAAAAATAGGGCATGTGTTGTATTTGATTTTATATCCTCCTATGTTTTGACCGTTCATGAAGTGTTTCCAGTTCAAAAGCCTTAAGACATCCTCTCTGGAGTACTTTTCATATAGCTTGAACGGATTTACATCACAGAATGTGTTTTTATATTTTAGAAAGGCATATCTTATGACATCATCAAAATGTCTTAAGTAAGTCGGATTGGCCAGACAGTTTTTGAAATAATCTGAAATCCTAAAGTCGTCTGTAAAGAATATGTTTTCATAAGGAATTGCATCGCCAAGAATGCTTTGAATAGTGTTTGCCTGATACCCATCGCCGTTTTCCTTCCTGTAGAAGTTCAGGCTCAAATAGTTAACGGCAGCATCGATTGAAGCTTTCTGGTTTTCAAGCCCGTAGATATCAAACAGACATTTTTCAATCATTTCAGTTGTAAAATAGCCGTTATACTTAAGACAGTTTAATATGATAAGTTCATGAGGCCTTATTCCCTTAATAAGTTTTCTTGAAATGAATTTAAGTGAAGCAAGTTCTGACTCGCTTAACTCGCCGACATATTCATCATCAACCTCACTTAAAAACATATGATAGCACGGAAACTTGTTATGGGCCAGTATCAGTTCAGGATTGAAATCGGCGTTTTCGTAAAAGTCACACAATAAAGGAATCTTTCCAAGCTTAAACTTAAGGTTTTTGTATTTATCCTTAAATAGGGCCACTCTTGAAAATGAAGTGTTGTTAATTGATTCGTATATTTTCCTTTTGGAAACCTCATCAAAGTTAATTGATGAAACACCAGGAATGATTTTGTTTCCCTCCATCAGGTATTTTCGAAGCCTGTCCTTGTCATATGACCTGTCGCCGGATAACGCCAAGGGAATCATATAGTTGTTTTTATAGTTTCCGATGAAATCCAGGATGACAACGAAATCCTTGTTTTTGAATTTCCTCAATCCCCTCCCAAGCTGCTGGATAAAAATGATTGGGGATTCAGTAGGCCTTACAAGCAGAACCTGATTGATTTCAGGAATGTCCACCCCTTCATTGAATATATCAACCGTGAAAATGTATTCCAGTTTGTCCGGATTGTCGTCGTTTGTTAATCTGTCTATTGCATCAAGCCTTTCTTCCTGTGAGTTTTCACCAGTCAGCACTGCTGACGGATGGCCACGTCTTGTGAACTCTTCAGATAATTTTTTAGCTTCCTCTTTTCTTGAACAGAACACCAGTGCCTTGATTCTGTCACCGGAGTATCCGTAAAACTCTGACTTTTCCAGAAGGTAGGTGACTCTTTTTTCTGAAGCCAGATAATTGAAGTCCCTGAAATCATCATCGATTTCGGTGTTGTCGAATGTGACGTCATGAATTCCAAAGTAATGGAACGGACATAAAAGATCCTCTTCCAGAGCTTCCTGAAGGCGTATTTCATGGGCGATGTTGTGGTCAAACAAATCATAAATGTCAAAGCCGTCTGTCCTTTCAGGCGAAGCAGTCATTCCCAAATAGAATTGCGGATTGAAATAGCTGAAAATCTTTTGATAACTTAAAGCACCGGCCTTGTGAACCTCGTCAATAACAATATAGTCGAATTCGTCTTTTTTGAATTTGGTATAGATGTCATCCTTGGATAATGTCTGGATTGTTGCAAAGACATAATCCGCATTGAAATCCTTTTTATTACCTGTCAAAAGGCCAAAGGACTTATCTTTTATGATATTTCTGTAGGCATTGATAGATTGTTTAGCAATCTGTTCACGATGGACAATGAATAAAAATCTTTTAGGATTGAAATCCTTTACAGCAAAAGCTGACGCATAGGTCTTACCAGTACCTGTAGCTGAAACAAGAATTGCTCTTTTTTCACCGGATTTGATCAGATTTCTGATGTTTGTCAAAAACTGCTCCTGCATGGAGTTTGGAGCCAGATTCTTAATGTTTTTTTGTTTCAGCTCCTCAGTGGTTTGTCTCAACTGCTTGAAATTGAGATTGTCACGGTAAATCTTTTCATAAATTGGAAGAATTTCATCCAATGTTTTGGAGTTGTCCCATAGCTGG
The DNA here is from genome assembly GCA_017460025.1 of Methanobrevibacter sp. Lineage (GTDB taxonomy): Archaea > Methanobacteriota > Methanobacteria > Methanobacteriales > Methanobacteriaceae > Methanocatella. The sequence goes on from JAFUBV010000125.1 coordinate 6,612, forward strand.
TTGAATTCATTTAAAAGGCTTTTTAGAATTTCACCGTTTTCGGTTGTGGTGAACCCCACATTCCACTCCTTGTTTTTAACAAGAGCAGAATCCGTTAAATTGGAGCTTCCAACAATTGCAGAATAAGTGTCATCTTTTCTGAAAATGTAGCCCTTAGTGTGAAAGCCTTCACTTTCGGTTGTAAACATTCGAACTTCAATATTTTCAAAGCTTTGAAGCTTTTTTAAGGCCTTAGGTTCTGTGAAGCTTAAGTAATCCGTCGTTAGAATTTTACCTTTGATGTTTTTATTTTCTAAATTTTTAAACTCCTCCAGCAAAGGAGTAATTCCCCCTAAAGTAATGAATGCGGTTGAAATGATGAACTCGTCACATACCCTCAACTGGTCAATCAGTTCGTTTCTCACCTTGGTTTCGGCTGAATTGAATAAAAGCTTTGGCTTAAAGTCCGGACTGGAAGATAACTGCTCATCAATAAATGCCGTCCTGGCCCCGTTTAAAATGTCATCATTAATCATTTTTATCAATAACTATCATGTTTGAAATTTCAATGCTTCTCATCTCAGCATAGATTAACTGTCTTTCGAACCTGTCTTCGGTATTCTCATATAATTCATTTAACTTGTCCAAATCATTATTGCACTTTTGAATTTTCTCATGAGCTCGCATCATGATTTCATCCATGTCAGCCATGGTCTTTTTAAGGTAGTTGACCGCAGCGATATCTGCAGGAATCCAGTTGACGCTGTCAAGCTCCTTTTTAGCAAGCCATCTGGCATCATTATGTTCGAGAAGCTTTGGAGTTCCGCTTTTAATTGTGCAGTCAAAACAGCTCATCTTCAGGTAAAATGTAGGATACTGATATTCCAGGTCCAAAGCAAAGTTTTGGATGTCAATTTCAACGTTTAACTCCTCTTTGATTTCCCTTTTTAAGGCTTCCTCTTTGGTTTCGTTTTCTTCAATTTTACCGCCCGGAAACTCCCACTGGTTAATGAACTCACCATAGCCTCTTTTGGTGGCCAGAATCTTGTCGTCCTTGTGAATAATAGCTGCAACAACATTTAAAGTTTTCAATTTAATTCCTCTGCATTAATGAATTGTGAATAGATAAAATAAGTTAAATTTATAGTTAGTTTTATGAAAAGTAGATAGATTGTTGTTTATAGTTGAAATAGAAATATTGCATAACATTTAATTTAACCTCTAATTAAATATTATGCAGCGGACGTTATAAAGTTGGTGATATTTTAATAATTAGAACTTACCCATTCTTTAATTATTAATCCATCCTGGAATAATAAAGTTTCAATTACCTTTTTAATAAATTTAGTTAAATTATCCTCTTCGATTTCAGTATTTCCGGGAGTTAATGAAAAAGCACCTACAGAAGGAATTACTAAATCTTCTTGTAGGAAATATTTGGATTTGGTTCCGGGATACAATACATAAGAACCTGAACTAAGCAAAATTGAATCTTTATAAGTATGCATCTTATAAATATCAGCATCTTTGAAAACATATTCCTTTTCTTCAAGAGAATCTCTCTTATTAATTTCTCTTTCAATTTCGATGCTAGATTTTTCACCAATCTTTTCATAAAAATCAATGATTTCTAATTCAGACCTGTATTTAGCATCAAAATGAATGAAATGCTGATTAACCTCAGTAGTGATTAATAAAGTATAATCTGGTTTAAACGCAAGAGAATAAGACCTATAATCAGATTTATCGGAAAATGTTAGATTATAAAACAATTCAATTGTAACTTCATGACCTCTGACATTTAATTTGAATTTTTTAGATGATCTTTTTCCTTTAATGACATTAATCTTCCAATTAGTTTTATTGACCTCAAAAACATCCTCAAAATTTATTTTTGTAATGCTCAAATCATTTAAGACTTTTAGAATTTCAAAATAACACCAATATTCATATAATTCAGACAATCTCTTTTCGAAACCTTTGAATTTACTGTTCAAATCATCCCAACTTAATCTGAATGAAAATTCCAGCATTAAAAAATATTGAAAAATATCTCTATAACCTTCTTTTTTCTGTAAAACCTGTGAATTGAATGGAACATATTCCATAGTTGAAATATGATTAAAAAACTTGGAAGATAAATAATAGCTAATTTCTTCATTGAAATATCTTAATTTATCTTGAATATATCCTTTTTTGGAACTGGAAACTAATTTTTCAACCAAATTTTGAAGCATTTCTAAAAAATATTTGAAGAATTGATTTTCAGGAGTGTCAATTGAATCTTCATGTTTAGTTTGACTAATAGTATATGGCAAATAACCATTCATTTTTTCAGCCATTGTAATTGGAGAATCCGTTTTAAATAATTTATTTGGTCTGGATACTATATTATTTAAAGAAGAGGAATTCAAATTATTAGCTAAAGAAATTGGAATATTTTCATCATGATTAATTAACTGTGAATGTAAATTTTTAGACAGATATTCAAAAACAGAGGGTAAATTATCCTGTCTGAATAAATACTCTAAAAACATGAAATCTTCATAATAAGTTAATTTTTCTTCATCAGTTAATTCAAATTCCTGATATAATGGAGAATTAACTTCAAAAATCAAACTCAATGCATGCTGCGATAAATCAGCGATCATTGCAGAATATTGATTGAAATAGTCTATCTTTTTAGATCGAACCTCAATAGGAATTGGAATTGATTTTATATTGCCTTTTTTAACATCTAAAAATGATTTGCCAACATAACTTCTAAAATTTAAAGTTCCTGCAAACTTATACCTAGTTTCATCGCCCAATGAGAATCTGAAAGCTTTAAAATGACTTCCATTAATCCTATTTAATGAATATAAAACATCATAAGTCGCATTAACATCATCTGATTCGAATAATACTTGATATTCAGTTTCCTCTAAAAGCATCAAATTTGCAAATTGGGAAGATTCTTTATTATAATACTGAATAGGAGTTAAGTTATCCACTTCATCGACTAAATCTATGTTTTCTAAAATCAAGGAATCAGAAATTTTATGAAATGATTCATCATTCTTATTATAATCAATAGAACTAACAGTTAAAGTTCCAATATCCTGTGAAAACTCATCTTTTAAATGACAAATAACTTTTTGAT
>JAFUBV010000126.1 GCA_017460025.1 Methanobrevibacter sp.
CTAACTTGTAATTTTGAAATAGTTCCTAATCTTATGTTTAAAACAACATCTTCTACTTGGCCTACATAATGACCAGTGTTTGTATATATACTTAAATTACGTAAATTTGAAACTTCTACCATTTTAACACCACAGGTTAACTTATAATAAATCAACTAAATAAATATGTATAAGTTTATATTATTGTTTATATAAATAGTTTTTGATATAAAAACTAATTTTAATTAAAAAAATAAGCTAAAATAATAAAAATTAGCCGAAAAAATAAGTTATTAAATGAAATATCCTTTTTGGAAAAAATTTATTATGCCTTATGTCAAATATTATATTAATTATATTTTAAGGAGATTAGACATTGTGGGATACAAGTAAAGATTATAGAATTTTAGTAGCAAATAAAGCGAGAGAAAACTATTTAAATCTGATTCCAACAGCATCATTTAGAGGAAATTGGAACAAAAAGCTTGCTGTTGAAACCGGAAAACAAATGAACAGTGATTTTCAGTCATTAATATATTCCTATCTTGAAGGAGATGACCTTGTTAACTCACCAGATGTTGCAAGCCTAACTGAAAAAGCGGAAAAAATCGTTGAATGTTTGGGTGGGGACGGATGGAATAAAAAGTTTTTAAGTGCTGCACCAAAAGAAGACCGTGAAAAAACTGCTGAAAACATTGCTAAAGTAAGATTTTTCATTGATACCATGTTAGGCCTTAAAGATCGTCTGGCATTAGGTCCTATAAATGACCCGATCATAGGTATTGACATTAGGGTTGGAGAAGTGATGAGCGTTACAAAACATCCTAAAGCGGATTCACTGATGATATGTAATGTTAACTTAGGAAAACGTGCAATTACTGTTGTTACAAATGATTTAAATGTAAAAGAAGGAAATCATGTTGGCGTTTCACTTCTGCCCCCACAAAGCTTTATGGAAACCGTGAGCGAAGGAATGTTTTTAGGAATGAATGGAAGTATCCTTAAAGAAGTTGACGGAGAACTTGGCCAAATGCCAAAAGGCATTCCAATGGAATCACTAAATGAAACACGTAACTTAGTGGAAGCTTATCTTGATTAAGCACATAATGATATTTATTTTTTAAAATATGCCACAGCCATCACCAATTAATTCCATAATATATTTGAACAAAACATTTATTATTAGTAAAGTCTAAATTTAAATATACTTACATAAAATTAAATTAGACTTTATACCTGATTGTATGAAAAAACATATTTTTTATTTTGATGCTTTAAGAGCGCTTGCAATAATATGCGTGGTTGTGCTTCATGCAACGGCAATGTTGAGATTTTCAATGCCAAGCAACATGACACAGGTAATTAGATTGGATGTCATTATTGAAGCGATATGTAACAATTCATTCAGAATTGGTGTTGACTTGTTTTTAGTTTTATCCGGTGCCCTTTCATTAGGCCGTGAATGGAAAATTAAAGATTTCCTTTCCAAAAGATTGGTTAGGATTACTAAGCCATTCATATTTTGGGCAACATTTACAAGCATATTATTAATCATATTTTCATACTGCTTTACACAGGTTCATTATGTTACTGCATTTGACCCGATTAGTTTAATCAAATACGTTTTAGAGACATATATCGCTAAAGCAAGCGGATCAACACCATACTGGTTCTTTTGTATGATTCTTGGAACATATCTGATTATGCCAATATTCAACAAATGGCTGCTTCATTCCGATTTAGAAGAGGCGGAATACTTTTTAGTGATTTGGTTGTTTGTATCATTAGTTGAGGAAACATTAGGCTATACCTCACCAATAAAGCTCAGCTATTTTACTTCCCCAATAGGACTGGTTGTTCTTGGATACTATTTAAGATACACAAAAAGGGAATTCCTGAATAATAAGAAAATTGCAATATTTTTAATAATATTTTCAGCAGCAACAATGCTAGTGTGTTCATATGCATTTCCAGAAAACAATTTCTTCAAAACATTTTCAAGATATTCCATATTGAATATAATTGAAGTGATTGGAATCGTATGTTTATTCAAAACATCAAAATTACTTGAAAATCCAAATAATATCCTTAAAAGAATCACACAAGCTTTGGCCCGTACAAGTTATGGGCTGTATTTGGTTCACTGCCAAATTATGATAATACTAGTGAGATTTTTACCGCTGGATAAGTTAGGATATACTATAGAATTTTTAACATTGATACTTGGAAGTTTAATTATTTCCTATATTTTAGTTACTATAGTCAGTAAAATCCCACTTTTAGAGGAATATGCTGGATCAAAGTAGTTTAAACCAAACAATGAATTAACTGGCAGTGACGGATTTGATACTGATTATTTAATTTTAATAACTGATTTTTTCCTATTTTTGTGTTTTTACAATTGAATTTATAAAAATTTTTTGCTTCATCATATTTTTCTTGTTCTATTAAAACTGATAATTTACCTACTCTTGCATAGTCATTTGTATCATCCATTGATAAAGCTTTATTAAAATATTCTAAAGACTCTTCATATTTTTCTAATTTATATAAAATTGTTCCTTTATTTATTATACTATCAATATTGTCAGGAACTAATTCTAATGAATTATCTAAATATATTAATGCAGTGTCTAAATCTCCAAGATTAAAATAAATTTCAGACAAATAATCATTGCACTCAACATCATAATAACCCATATCCAGTATCTGTAAAAAAATTTCCTTAGATTTTCCATAATTTCCCTGATTAAAAAAGACTATTGCTTTTTTAAATGCTTTTTCACCAGTATTCCTTTTAAGCCTTGAAAAAATACCCATAATATCAACCATTCACCATTTACTCGTATTAGATAATCCTGTTAAAATATCAATTATTTCTTCACCCCAAGCATCAATAATTTCAGCAGTAAGAGTAAATATAACAAAATCCATAATCAACCAATTTTTAAGAAATTCAACATAATTACCTGTATTCCAACACAATTTAGCATGCTCATAAGCAATTCTCAACTTTTCACCCTGCCTTTCAGGAGGCAAAGGATAATATTCAAAAACTATCTTAAATTCAATCCTATCAGTTTAGTTTTTGTCATCTCTTCAACAGCATATTTTATTCCTTCTTTTCCACACCCGCTACTTTTAAATCCACCGAAAGGCATGTTATCCGTTCTGAAAGTAGATTGTTTATTGATAAATACTGTTCCTGCTTCAATTTCATTGGCACAACGCATTGCATTTCGATAATTTTCCGTAAATACACCTGCCTGAAGGCCATATTCAGTAGCATTGGCCAGTTCAATAGCTTCATCAACCGTTTTTACTTTCATCAATGGCGCTACAGGACCGAATGTTTCATTGATAACCAAATCCATTTGTGGAGTTACTTTATCCACAACGGTTGCTTCGTAAAATGCACAATCACGTTTTCCGCCAACCAATATTTCCGCACCCTCATTAACCGCATTATTGACTGTTTCTTCAACCTGCATAGCTGCTTTTTCGCTGATTAATGTTCCAAGCTGTGTTGTCTTATCCATAGGATTTCCCATTTTAATTTTAGAAGTTTCATCAACTAATTTGGCCTTAAATTCTTCATAAATTCCTTCCTGAACAATAATTCTTTTAACGCCCATGCAAACCTGACCGGCATTCAGATATGCTCCATTAATAACTCCTTTTACGGCTGCATCGACATTGGCATCATCCAAGACAACCAAAGGATCATTTCCTCCAAGCTCCAATGTAACTCTTTTCATTCCTGCCCTTTGAGATATTACCAAACCGGTAGGCACGCTTCCAGTAAATGAAATCTTGTCAATATCATTAGATGCAACCAAAGCATCCCCGACTTCAGAACCATATCCAGTAATTGTATTGATTACACCTGCTGGAAACTCGCTATCAACAAGCTCTGCGAATTTCATTACAGTTAATGGTGCGTCAGTTGGCGGTTTGATAATAACCGTGTTTTTACATGCGATTGCAGGAGCAATTTTGTGAATTGTTAAGTTCAAAGGATAATTGAATGGAGTAATTGCTGCAACAACACCTAAAGGCAATCTTTGTGTAAATGCGAAAAATCCTTTTCCATTTAATCCTGCATCCAAAGGAACTGATTCGCCATAGATTCTTTTGGCCTCTTCAGCAGCAAGCTTTAAGGTTTCAATAGATCTGTCAAGCTCAACATAGGATTCATTGATTGGCTTTCCCACCTCTTTTGTTAAAAGCTCTGCAAAATAGTTTCTATTGTCTTTAAGTTTTTCACAAACTGCATATAATTTGTTTGAAATTTTAAAAGCAGACATCTCCTGCAGAGACGCTTTAGCATTGTTAGCTGCTTTAATAGCCTTGTCAACATTATTCAAATGAGAAATCGGAACTGTATCTATCACTTCACCATTGAATGGATTTATAACTTCACTTTTATCCATGTCGCTTACATGTTCACCATTAATTAGCATATCCATCTTATCACCTATTTAAATTATTTATATCTTAAACTAAAAATATTATTTCATGGAAACGACACGATTTGAAACATTTATTGATGCGATAATTGCAATAATAATGACTGTGTTGGTTTTAAAAATTGCACAACCTGCAGAGCCAACATTGTCTGCAATATGGGAATTGAGGACATTTTATTTAGCTTATTTAATAAGTTTTCTAACATTATTCAATATTTGGTACAATAATCATAACCTTTTCAAGAAAGTGGATAATCTTGACAACACTGCAGTATGGATTTACGGAGTTATGACTTTTATAATTTCGTTAGTACCTTATTTCACTATATGGGTTGCGCTGCATCCAGAATCCATTCCTAGCGAAACCATGTTTGGTTTATTGTTCATTATAACAAATGTACTTTATATATTTTCTGTAAAAGCAGTTTACAGGAGCAATCCATATAATAAATCATTGCAGGAAACCAATTCAAAAATATATTATGAAATCTCCCCATTATTCATAATTTTAATAGGTTTCATATTGACATATACAATTTTCACGCCGGGAATTTATATTTCCTGTTTGATTTCCATAATTCTTTGGATATTTATTGGATGGAGGAGTATAAATGGATAGTGAAAGATTCGAAGCATTGATTGATGCTATTTTAGCAATCATATTGACTATAATTGTTTTGGAAATACCTATGGCTGCTGACGGGACCTGGGAAGCATTATTTGAAGTTCATCTTGAATTTATCATATACGCCTTAAGTTTTCTAGTTGTTTTTAACTATTGGAATTATAACAACAATGTATTCAGCATAGTAAATAGAGTAAATCATAAAGTTATTTGGTTAACAGGACTTTCATTATTCATTTTATCATTATTGCCATATCTAACGATATTTGTAGCTGAAAACTTCAATTCATTTTTAGCACATGCAGCATATGGCCTTGATTTTGTGGCAACAGCAATAATTTCAATTTTCATATCCAATGCACTTAAAAATTCAGATAAGGGAAATATTGCTCTTCAAGTTGCATTCCAAAGCAATAAAGCATTATATTGCATGTTAGCTTTAATGATTGTTGGTTATATTATAGGTTATTTTGTTTATCCACCTGCAATAACCCTCTTCTGTTTGATATCAATACCCGGATTGTGGATTATTAAAAAATATGAATTTAGGTGAAAAGTTCAGATATTTCTTGCAGTTTGGAGTTTAGTTTTGAAACTTCTTCAGATTGAAGTTCACTACCTAAATCACGTACATAATTTCTGTACATGAAAACTGCAAGCAATACTACAACCATGATTCCACCAAATAATAAAATTAATTCAGCTGATGCCTGAGCACTATTATCCATTTAAATCACCATTAATTATTATATAAACTAAAATATATAAGTATTTTGTAATTTAAGAAACAATTTAACCATTTAAAAGCAATATTGCTTCAATAAGGTAAATAATTACATCAACATAGATGTTCCAAAATTAGATACCCCATAAAATATCACAACTGATGCTACAACCAAAGGTATTGAAAATTTTATTCCCTTTTTAACTTCACCATACATGATAATGCTGATAATGAAACCTATTAAAAAGGAATGAATTACAAGATACATCTGACCTGCAATAGGTGCGATAGCTACAATATCTGTAACCTGACCGAAACTTTCCATGAAACCTCCATAGACACTGACCATACCTAAAGCAAATGGTGTTGCGATAACCGCAGATATTATCAAAAACATGACAGCCATCATGACAGATGATTTTCTCTCACGCTTAATTGCAAGCAAATCCCTAAGGTCATTTGAAACATCCATAATCACTCCAGCCATACTCGATCCGCTTTTACGGCCATCCAATATTATTCCAAAAATTCTTTCCAGCTCCCTAGACTTTAAACGTTTGCTCATTGCAATCCATGCCTCATCAAAATTACGCCCCATACGTATTTCAATTATTGTGCGCCTCATTTCATCATAGAGAGGTCCTTTTCCATATTTAGACATGTCTTCCATAGCATTTTCAAAGCTCAATCCTACCTGAAGCATGCTTGAAAGCTGCCTTAAAAAATCAGGAGCGGATTGCTCAATTTCTGCCACATTTCTTTCATGCTTTACAGAGACATAAGTATAAATTGCCGGGAAAATTAAAAATGGTAAGAATAATATTGATGATGGCAAATTTAAAATGAATGAAATAGTTACTAGAATAATTTCAGTAACTAAGATAAAAATTATCATTCCAGCTAAAAATTCAGATGCCTCGGTAAAAATAGATCCACTGAGTAAAAATTCCCTCAAAGATTCCAGATATTTTTCAGGAATTTTATTTTCCAATATTTCTGATATAAAAATAATGCTTTTAAATTTCATGAAGTTATTATTGTTTTTATCATATATAAAACCCCAGTTATGAGTTAAATCAAAATTACCGAGTTTTTATAATATCCTAATGAAAGTAGAAAAAAAAGCATATAATGAATAATCAAGCAATCAAACATGCCCAAAAATGAACCTAAAACAAAAAAGATAATTTAAATTTTGAATAGTTTAAAAAAAATACCTCATTAATTTATACAAAATTTACTGAATTTGATAAACAAAATACAATCAATTCAATAATTTATTATACCTTTAACTAAAAATATATTATTTAGAGAATTAACGAAAGAGGATTATATGTGGGACATAATTATTTATATATTAAATCAGATTGACAATTTCATGTACTTTCCTGTATTGATTGTAGTTATGGCTTCAGCAGGACTGTATTTTACAATAAAAACAAGAGGAGTTCAAGTAAGATTATTTATTGAGTCCATCAGACTTTTATTGGAACCTTCAAATGATGACAATTCAGTTTCATCCCTGCAGGCAATGCTGGTATCAACCGCTTCAAGAGTAGGAACAGGCAACATCATAGGAGTATCAACAGCAATATGTCTTGGAGGTCCGGGAGCATGCTTCTGGATGTGGATCATGTGTATCATTGGAGCATCTTCCGCATTTGTTGAAAGTACCCTGGCACAGGTTTTCAAAAGAAAAGATTCAGATGGAACATTCTATGGAGGTCCAGCATATTATATAGAAGAAGGATTGCATAAGCATAAACTGGCCATTCTTTTCTGCATATTTTTAATTGCCACATATGCTGTAGGATTCAATCTTTTATGCTCATATAACCTGCAGTCAACATTTATGGAATATTCATTTTATAATGCCTCAACGACACCAATTATTATAGGTGCATTAATAGCTATTTTAACTGGATACTGTCTTCTCGGAGGAGGCAAAAGGATTGTTAAGGTTACAAGCACTGTTGTTCCACTCATGGGTGTTTCTTATGTTATCATAGCATTAATTGTTATTTTATTTAATTATATCACTCTAAATATCAGTTGCTTATATGCTTTCTCTCTCAACCTTTCTATACTATAGTTTAGATTTGGCAGGTTAATTAAATTTGTGGATACGGTTGTGATATTTCAGTTGGTATATTA
>JAFUBV010000127.1 GCA_017460025.1 Methanobrevibacter sp.
GAAAAAAGAATAGTTAATTAGAATGATAGACGTGAATAAATTCCTTTAAGAGTAAAGGATTTAGTATTCCAATTAGCTACGCTTCCAAGAGAATTTTTTGAACTTGTTGCATCAGCAATTGTCCATTTACCATCAATTAACACTTGAACCCATACATGTCCATATGTGCTACCACTTGTAAACTTACAGGTACCTTGCACATACCTAGCAGGAATATCAGCTGTTCTAAACATAGCGACAAGTAAATGTGAATGATCTACACAATTTCCGGATTTAGCATTCAATGCTCCAACAGCACCATATTTGGTATTATAATAGAAACTATATGATAAAGTATCTCTTACATAATTAAATATGGCTTTAGCTTTAGCTGAAGTACTGGTTAAACCTTTAGTAACAGAGTTAACAATTTTCACGATAGCAGCATTATCCACTTCACAATGTGTGGTAGCTTTAAGGTATTGAGATAAATCAGTAATTGTGTTTTTCTCATTTAAACCTGTACCGGATTGAGAAGAGCTACTAGTAGCATAACTAATTGTAACATAACTTGGTAAACGATTGTTTGTTCTATAAAAGTCTAAAATTCTTGCAGAAGAGTCAACTAACTCTGAATAGATAATTTTACCCACTGAAGATGAAGCATAGTTAGGTGCTTGTTTATTAGTACTAATATAATCCATCACATTTTTCGCTACAGTTATGAAATTAGCCTTTGTCAAATCTTTAGAATTAATTGCATCACCGGTAGGTGAACTAGGCTCGGAAACTCCATATATAATAGAAACATCACTAGTTTTAGAGTTGCCCAAATTATTTATCGCTTCACTCATCAGATATAAAAATTCAGGTACTGTAAATGAAATTCCCCCTGCAGTAACGCTGCCAGGTAACTTTTTATTTGATTCATAATAGGATTTTAAGTTGCTTGCAGCATTCACAATATTTTTAATAGACATTGTGTGCACTTGTGAAACACTTAACTGGGTACTGCCATAACTTGGTGCATTTAGATTATCCCCATCAAATGAGTAAGAAACGCTATAATTTCCATATGGGAAACTTGCACTAATGGTTGCATAACCACTTGAAGATGTTTTAGCAGTGTAAGTTTGGGAATTTACGGTAAGTTTAACAGTTCCACCAGATATTGGCTTATTATTGGAATCAACAACTAATAATTTGGTTGATTGGGTACCTTGAGGGAATGTAGTTGAACTTTTCCAAGTGACTGAAGTATTTCCCCTTTCAATAACATTAATTACAGTAGATTTTGTTTTTTTATTAATTTTAGAATCTGCCTTATTATAGTATGTTATAGTATATTTTCCAATTTCCAAATCAATCGGCAGTGATACAACACCTTTACTGTTTGTTGTCTTAGTATAAGTATTTCCATTTACAACAAATGAAACCTTTTTATTTGCTAAAGGAACGCTACCTGATGTTAAGGCAACTTTAAATGGTGTATGTGCCCCATGTCCAAATGTGGTGGTACTTTTTACTGTAAAAGTAGGATTTTTAGTAGGAATAATTGTTAATTTACTTTTTGTACTGGATGCTTTGTAATATCCAGATTTAGCAAAGCTGTATTTGACAGTGTATACTCCAACTTTAAGGGAAGGCAATTTAAGTGTAGCAATACCGTTTTTATTAGTTTTAGCTTTATAGGTTTTGCCGTTTACTTTAAACTTAATTACTTTACCTTTAGCCGGTGCATAACCGTATGCATTAAGTAATTTAACTTTTATTTTTTTACTATTCTTTTTAAGGAAAGTATAATCACTAGCAGTTAATGAAGTTTTAACTGATTTTACGACTTTTACCTTGTTGGTTTTTGTTAAACCATCCTTATTATAACAAATGATTTTATAAGTACCTTTTTTGAGAGTTTTTAGTGATAAACTAGCTACTCCTTTACTATTAGTTTTTACTTTGTATGTTTTTCCATTAATCTTAAACTTAACAACCTTTTTGGCTAATGCTTTACCATTGCTTTTAAGAAAAGTAGCATAGAATTTTCTACCGTCGAGATAAACTTTGCTAATGTCTTTAGAAGTAATGGTGGATAGAACTTTAACAGTATTGGTTAAAGTAAAACCAGTAACAGGATTGGTTGCAACAACCTTATAAGTTCCAGGTTTAAGATTAATATCCAAGGAAGCTAGACCATTACCATCAGTCTTTTTAGTGAATGTTTGACCATTCAATACAATTTTAACATCAGTATTTGCCAATGCTGATCCGTTATTATCTAAAAAGGTAGCTGTGTATTTGGCACTTCCTTTATAATATTTAGTAACATCTTTTGAAGTAATGGTTTTTGATACATCAATATTTGATGATGAATTACCATCACTTTTCAAAACATCACTGTCAGCTGTGTTAGTTGATAAAGTACTTGAATCTTCAGACTGCAAAACATCATTTGATGAGTCAGCAACAGCAGCATATTCATTTGACTGCAATTGAGATGAATCGTCAGCATTCGAAATAGATTGATTATCTAATGAACTGGATGTATATGAATCTGTAACATTTACATCACTAGCATAAATTGTACCGACTGATAACGAAACAGCCAGTATTATTACAAAAGTGAGTAATATTTTTTTGTTCAAAATAATTTACCTCCGTAACAAAATTAATACATCTACGAGACAATATCTCGCTTATTTTATAATTATATACAAATATCTTATATAAACCTTTTTATTAGCTAAATCCAATTTAATGAGTTTAATTTTAAAAAATAAGCTTAAAATATTATTAAAAATATACATAGAATAGATTTATACTCAGATTTTTCATTAAAAAGATTAAAAGATAAGAACTATATTTTAAAGACATCATATTTAATTAAAACTCAAACATAAAACAAATATTCTTTATATAATAATATTTGGCATTATCCTAATGTTAAATATAAAAATAATAATCAATTTATTGATTTTTTAAATGAAACAATGTTTAATAACTGAATTATTAAAATAAGAAAAAAATTTGTATTTTTACTAAAAAACTGGTAAAATGTTTTTTTATTGAAAAATAATTTTTTTCTAAGGTTTTAAACCTTAGAATGTTAATTATATTTAACATGACAAAAATTATTTTCCTGTTGCCTGTTTTCGTAAAGATTTGGGTGTGTCCACAACTGAAATTTTTACCAAATCATTGGAATGTTTATTTAAGTTATTTTCAATTTCTTCAGGTGTGGCATTTTTAAGGTTGATATCGAAAAAATCGGAATTTTCAATGACGCTTTTCATTTTGTTTTCATCAATATTTTCTCCAGATTTATCAATATAATCCATTTTTCGATTTAAAATGTCATGTTTAAGCCATAACTTATAGTCAGTTACTCCCAAATTCTTTTTAAGTTTTTTGTTTAACCATTTTGAAGGTATGCCAATACTTTCAGCTTTTTTATATGCAATTAATCTTGGCATGATAAAACCTACTTCAAAAAGCATTGAAAGAATTTTATATTTTTCTTTACCGTTTTTACCTTCAATATACCAATCATATAATTGATTAACATTGATTCCAGCTGATTTTGCCATTCTGACTCCATTAAATTTATGTTGAGTTACCATTCCTGCAATGATATATACTCTTTCTTTTAAAATCATATCATCAATATCTGCTTTGTTTTCATAAAATTCCTCTTTAGTCAAATTAGAATTTTTTAGAGATATTTTTGTTGTTTTGTTTGAAAGAATATTCTCTACATATTTTTCTATTTTCATTTCTAAAAATCTTGAATGAAAATCACTGAATTGATTGTTTCCATTTTTTCCCAAATTATAATAATGATCCAATTCATCATTATTTATTTTTGAAAGTTTCAATGCCTTGTAAAAATTCTTATTTTCAAAATTCTTAAGAAATTTTTCAAGATGAAGAGGAATGACCTTATTTTCATATAAATCGAATATCTGTTCATATTCTTCCAGTCCTTTTTTTCCATCATCAATAAATTGATTTATTGTTTTAATAGGTATGTCATAAATTTCATATACCTCAAGCTTTGATTTATAATTTTTAAACCCTTCAACTACTAAATCAATGGTCAGCTGATGATTTTTATCTATAAAATATTTGAAAATATTATATTCCGGATGATTGAGCCATTTGTTGATTATAATGTTTGAAAGACCAACGCTTTTTGCTGCATCCGGTTTATTTTTTCCATCTTTTCGAGCTTGCAGATATTTATCCATCAGCTCATAAGTTACTGTCTGATAAAATCCGCTTGATTTATTGGTGGAGAGATATTTATCCTGGTCCTTAACATACCATTTGTTAAATTCCTTTTGTGAAATTTCACATTTTTGGATTGCATAGTAAAAATCTTCCTCAGCGATAATCTGTGTGAATAATTTTTTCCTGTTTTTTTCATATTCAACGTCAAATCTCAAATAAAATTCTGTTTTTTCTTTTTTACTGGTGTTGTAAATTTCCATAAATTCCCTTGGAGTGAGATTTGCACAAAAAATGGCTTCCTCTTTTCCTTTACCATTTTTTATTCCATTAATTATTCTTCCCCTTTTAACTAACGAGGATGTAATTTCTTTATTTTTATCTTCAAAATCACGGAATAATTTGAATTCATCATGTCTGGACCATGACTGAAACATGTCTTTTGAAACATTAATCCTTTTAAGAATTTCTTTTTTGTCCCAGTTATTTTTACGGTAGCTGATATACTTATCCATTAACAGTTCGGTTGTTTTAACATAAAAATTTGAAAATGTTTTTTCTCCGTCATAGTACCAATTTAAAAATTCTGTTTTAGTGATTTTACTTAACTTTATGGCCTTATTGAGATTATGATTC
>JAFUBV010000128.1 GCA_017460025.1 Methanobrevibacter sp.
ATATTTGAAAAATATAACGGTAAAGTTACTGTTAACTTTAAAAATAAAGAAGTTTTGGTTAAATAATGTATCTTAAAAAAAAGTTTGGTTGAAGAACACAATTTATTGTTCTTCGAAATTACTAGCGTCTACACAGCACATTGGGCAGGTGTAGTCATCTGGTAATTCATCAGCTTCGAGGAAGTATCCACATACTTTCCAAACGAAGGCCATAATTATCTCTCCTTATTCTACTTTCCTGAACATGTCTTTTGTTGCTCCACACATAGGACATTTGTAGTCATCTGGGAGGTCTTCAAAAGCAGTTCCTTCTGCGTCATCATCATATACGTATCCGCACATATTACATTTCCATTTAGCCATATATATTGTCTCCTTTATATTAATACCATAATTGGCTTATCATTATTAGTTTTTAGTTTTTTAATATATAAACTATTCTACTTCTTTAAACATGGATTTAGAAACGCCACATTTTGGGCATTTAAAGGCATCAGCAAGTTCAGAAAATGGAGTTCCAGGTTCAACTCCACGTTCAGGAATGCCTTCATCCTCATCATAAATATATCCACAAAGTTTACATTTCCATTTTGCCATAAAAAAACAGTCTCCTTTGTTTTGATATATTAATTTTAGAATAAGATAATATATATAGTTAATTAAAAAAAGAAAAAAAAGAAAAGTTTAAATTTTATTTATTAAACCTTCTTATTGGTATTATTGCAAATAAAGCTAAAAGTAATACAAAAATTGGATTACCAGTAGTTTTATTATTATCAATAATTGTTTCAATTGCTTGTGTAATGTTTTCTTCCACAACAGTGTCATTGCCCAATACTTGAGTAGTATTAGATGCTGAAGTTATATTGCCTGTTAAATTACATCCTGCTATTACTCTGTTAGTAATATTGCCTGCTTCCTGAGTATTGAAGAATACTGTAAAGCTTGCAGATTCACCAACAAGTAAAGTTGCATTGTAAGTGAAGGTATAACCTTGCCTGATCCATTTATCACCAGTATAGTTGACAAATGACAATGCAGATGGAACTTCTTCAACAACATAAACACCATCCAAATCACAATCACCGGTATTTGTAACAGTGATAGTGAAGCTTACAGTCTCACCAATTGTTACAACAGGATTGTTAATTATTTTAACAACACTTAAGTTAGGATGGAGTGCATCTACACAAACAGTGTCATTAGCGGTTTTATTTTCACTAGCAACCGTGTTAATAAAGTTACCATTTGCTGTAGTGTTGAATACCAATATGATTTCAGCAGTTTCACCAGGAGCTAATACATCAGATAAAGTCCATGATAAATCACTGTTTTTAGTCCAATCATTGTTTGGATCAATGAATGAATCATAAACCAAGCCAGTTTGTGGAATGTCATTGAATGAAATGTTTGTTAAGTTAGTCTCACCAGTATTGTCTAAAATAACTTTAAACATTACAGGTTCTCCTTCTTTAACAGTATCATTTAAAGCAACAACTGAGATATCATAAGCACTGACCAATACACGAACGTAATCACTAGCAGGATCACTTTCGGTCTCATCAGATTTAGCAATTACCTCATTATCAAAAGTACCCGGTTCATAAGTATCATAAACTGTCTTGAATGAAGCAGTCTCACCAGGGTTTAATACACCCCGATATCTCCAGGAACGGGTAGTTTCACTTGCCTGAAGCAAATCGCTTTCAGATAAATCTCCGGTTATTTCAATCCATAATCCGCTTTCGTCAATTAACTCACTATAAGTTAAACTTCCGATATCAACTTGATTAACCACAACACGGGTTAATGGGATATCTCCACCATTATATACTGAAATATTAAATACTACTTGATCACCGACAACAACAGTCTTGGTTATTGCATCAATATCAACATCAAGGCCTGATTCGACAATTGTGTAGTTTAAGGTTATTTCAGTTCCTTCAAAGTTATCATCACCGGAATAAATTACTTTAACCGTATGATTACCAACTTCATTCGGAACATATTCAACTTCTTCACCAATATCGGTTGTAATTACTGTACCGTCATCAAATATATATGTAACATTGCCTGTAGCATCATTATCAACGACAGAACTGTTTAAGTGAATCGGTTCTGTTAATGCAGTTTCATTTGGAGTTATAGTTGCATTGAATCCTGCATCAATCTTAGTAACTTCAACAACAATAGTCTTATTGCTGCCTTCAAAGTTATCATCACCACTATAGATCACATCAACAGTATGATTACCAGTTGAATTAGGACTATAAACCACAGGAACACCAACAGGAACAGTCACATTAGAACCATCATCAAACACATAAGTAACATTACCAGTAGCATTAGG
>JAFUBV010000129.1 GCA_017460025.1 Methanobrevibacter sp.
AGGGGCAGAGGTCTGTCTCGGGTTATGATGGGAAAGGCAATTGATTTTATTATAAATGATTTAAATCAAAATAAGATTAGACTTTCCGGTCAGGCTTATTTGACCGATTTTTACATTAGTTTGGGTTTTAAAAAGGTATCTGATGTATATCTGGAAGATGGTATTGATCATTTTGAATTTTTGTATGAAAAATAAGATGTTTTCCCTTGCAGGGAAAACTTAACGATATTCGTGTTTAAAGTTAGGGTCATATAGCTTGGAAGCTGTAAAATCACCAGGGTCTAGAACATCTCCAACCACAATCATTGCAGTCTTTGTAATATTGGCTTCTTTTACTTTATCTGCAATATCCTTGAGTGTTCCTCTAATTATTTCCTGGTCAGGCCAAGTTGCTTTTTTAACAACTGCAACTGGTGTGTCTTCAGTGTATCCTTCAAGCAATTCATCAACAACCTTGTCAATCATGGAGATTCCTAAAAATATACACATTGTAGCCTGATGTTTTGAAAAGCTTCTAATGCTTTCAAGTTCTTTTGTCGGTGTTCTTCCGGCAGGACGGGTGATGATGACACTTTGTGAAACTTCAGGAATGGTCAGTTCAGCTTCAAGAACGCTTGCAGTACCGAATAGGGAACTTACACCAGGAATAATTTCATAATCTATATCATATTTTTTCAATTCCCTAATCTGTTCGCCTATAGCACCGTAAATTGCAGGATCGCCTGTATGGACACGTGCAACAAGCTGGTCTTTTTCCATTGCTTTTACAATAATGTCGGTTGTTTCTTCAAGGTTTAAGTAAGCGCTGTTGTGAACTTCACAATCTGCTTTTCTAGGATTTAAAACTTCTTTGTTAACAAGAGACCCTGCATAAATAATAACATCTGCCTTTTCAATAACTTTTCTTCCTTTAACAGTTATTAAGTCCGGGTCTCCAGGACCTGCTCCAATAAAAATAACTTTTCCTGTCATGAATATTGATTTATTTCAACTAATATTTAATTATTTTTAAGTCAAAATTCTATGTTGAAGGCAATATTGCTTTTAAAAATGAGTTAACTTTATTAATATTAAAGATAATCTAAAAATATGGACAATCAAGGTTTTATATCAGTGGACTTTTTATTTTCACTTTTTATAATATTAATTGTGGCTACTGGATTGCTTGTTTATTCACAAAATACCATGAATTCGAGTTTGAATATTGAAACCAACTTTAATCATAGGCTGATTCTGGATAATGTAGCAAATACAATCAGTGAAGTTGATTCAAATGGACCGTTTTATTCAAAATACTTGAAATTACCCGTAACCGGTAAAAATTATGTATTGACTCTTGAAAACAATAAGCTAACGATAGAATATGACAATAAAAAAGGAGAACAATATGTTCCATTTATTGATTCTTATTCATCATATAAACTCTATCCAGGTCGCATTTACACAATTGAAAAAACACATGAGGGAAAAATACTGATAACATGATAACAGATAATAAAGGACAGATTAGTGCAGAATTCCTATTGTTGGTGGGCTCATTGATTGTGGTCATGTTAATAGCGCTTTCATTCATTGCATCTGAAAATGAGTTGTCTCTGGCAATGTCTGCTGCAAGAAATGGGGTTGGTGAAGGAAGTTCCTATGCATCCACTGCAATTTATCCAAAAGAAACATTTGACGACTATTCACGAGCAAATAATTTGCTCTTGATACCATCTTCTGTTGAAATAATCAACATCAGCTATACTGAAATGGGGCATGATTCTAATTTCGACAAGAATAAAATCCAGTTTAAGGTTTATGCACATTCATCAAAGGATTTGGATAAAAAGGAACTTGATTCAATTGGGGATAGGATTAATTATAACTTGAGAAAATCCATTGCATTGACATTTGAATCAACAAAATCAACAAACAAACTTTATAATCCGGTCTTTTCTCCA
Source organism: Methanobrevibacter sp. (assembly GCA_017460025.1). Lineage (GTDB taxonomy): Archaea > Methanobacteriota > Methanobacteria > Methanobacteriales > Methanobacteriaceae > Methanocatella. Next base: position 1,944 of record JAFUBV010000129.1, read on the forward strand.
CACTATATTTTTACAACAGCAAATGTTAAGTGGGTTTAGGAGTAAAATATTAATAGGTGTTAAAATGGAAGACCGATTTGAAAAAGGTATGAATGTTTTAAAAATAACAAACAAAGACACAATTGAAGATATTTTCAAGCAACTGGAAGATATAGCTCCTGATTTGGGAAGATTTATTGTTGAGTTTCCTTATTCTGAAATATATACCCGCCAGGAAGTCGACTTGAAAACCCGTGAATTATGTACAGTTGCAGCATTAACGACTCTTGGAACAATTCCTCAGCTTAAAGATCATATCAATGCTGCTTTGGCTGTAGGCAATTCTCCTCGTGAAATTGTTGAGATAATAATGCAGATGACTGCTTATGCAGGTTTTCCAAAAGCCATCAATGGTATAATGGCTGCTAAAGAAGTTTTTGCCGAAAAAGATTTGCTTCCTGTGGAATGATATCAATGTATAGTGATGATGAAAAAGACCAATTAATGAAGGATTTGCAGGAAATGGAATCACTAAAGGTTGACACAGGTGATGAAGGAAAAATCCTGCAGGATGATTTGATTGATTTTATTGAAAACGGAAACGGCGACAAGTCAGATTTGATTTTCAGGATTGAATTATACACTTATGCTTTCAAACTCTTTTCTAGAAAAGAAGTGAAATTAGATAACAATCAGTTTTATGTTTATTTGAACGATTCCATCTTGGAATATGAAAAAATTGAATTGATAAAAAGAGATTTGGATAAATTTGAATTGGTGATTGAAGCTGTTGAAGATAATGGTGAAATATTGATTAATCTGGTTTTCACATATCATTATTAAATCTTAAATACTTCACGTGCATTGTTGGTAGTTATGCTATCAACACTTTCAACATCCATATTTTGAATTTCAGCTATTTTTTTAACTGCATTAACTACATTGACAGGTTCATTTCTCTCTTCTTTTGTCATGGCCAAATAAGGACTGTCTGTTTCAGTTAATACATGATCCAGAGATATGTTTTCAATCAGTTCCTGATGGGCTTTTGAGTAGCACAGCATTGTGGAAAAGCTCATGAAATAATTGTCCTTATCCATTATTCTTTTAGCTGTCTTTAAGCTTCCGCTATAACAGTGAAAAACCACATATGGAATGTCATCATATTCTAAAACTATGTTCAATGCTTTTTTCTCACAGTCTCTTACATGCATTAATAAGGGTACATTATAGTCATTAGCTATTTCAATGAAACTTAAGAATATTTCTCTTTGTTTTTCGCGCAAAGCCTTGTCTTTTACATAAAAGAAGTCCATTCCAACTTCACCGATTGCCACAATATTATCTAAATTGTCTATCAGATGTTCCTGTGCTGATTTCAATTCTTCATCGGTGCAGTTTTGTGATGAAACCGGGTGGTATCCGAATGACGGATAAATAAAATCTTTATGATCTGAACACAAATCGAGCACTCCCTGATTGCTTTCATAGCCGATTCCGGATACGATTACAGCGTCCAGTTTTTCCTGTGCTCTTTTGATTACCTGGTCTCTGTCAGAGTCGTATTCTTCAAAATCAATGTGGCAGTGTGTATCTATCATGTATTATACTCCAAATCTGCGTTC
>JAFUBV010000012.1 GCA_017460025.1 Methanobrevibacter sp.
AACAAAGCCAATTTAATCGAATACTTCTCACAAACAGGAAGCTCTTATAAGGTTAAAGACAGATACTCATGACACAGGGTATTTATAACATCATTAATCGTCCTAGAGAAGAAAATGACGAATATTATAATATTGTTTTCGATTTGACCATACCTGAAGATAGGCCATTGGTAGATGAAATTCAAAAAGCCCTTGATAATGGAAGAACAAGTTTAGAAAATGTTATAAGAATCAAGACAAATGATGGTGTTTTAAAATATCTTGATTTGAATTTCTATTCAAAATTTGATGAAAATGGTGAATTAATGAGCCGTTATGCATTGATTAAAGACATAACTAGAAATTCAAAACGCATTACCAGACCAGTTGACTTTTTATTGAAAGGGTTTAAAAACTCTAAAAAATTAGCATTGTTAATTGAACCTTTGAATCAGAAACAATACGAATATAGTGAGGGTTTTTACAGCATCGTAGAAGAAGATAAAGAAACGTATTCCAATAGAAGGGTGATTATTGAGAATATCGTTGAACAGGACACTGTTGATGCATTTAGAAGACTATTCAATAGAGAAATTAACGTTTTGGATGAAACATTCACCTACAACGTGCAGGGAAATCCTGAAAATCAGAAGATATGTGAAATTTATATTGAAATTTTTGAGTTTGGTAATGAAGAGCACAGTTTAGGATTTTTAACTGACATTACTGAAGAAAGAAATAAACAGAAAGAATTAGAAGAAGCAAATGAACATCAAACAATATTAATTAAAGAAGTTCACCATAGAGTTAAAAATAATCTGCAGATTTTGAACAGTTTCCTGAACTTAGAGAAAAGAGCTTATAAAAATCAGCCTAACATAATTATTGACCATATGCAATCAAGATTATCTTCTCTAGCATTATTGCATGAAAAGACATACAATACAACAGACTTTAAAAATATTAACTTACAGGACTACATTGAAGATCAGGACTCAAAACTCAGAAACTTAATCGGTTTAAGGGATGGAATTGAATTTGAATCAGAAGTAAAAGACGACATTACATTATCCATTGAAATCATCACGCCATTACTTTTGGTTGTTGATGAACTTACAATGAATTCAATCAAACATGCATTCCCTAATGACTGGCCTGATAAAAAAATCAGCAAAGTATTCAGAAAACTCGATGAAAATACTGGAGAATTAATAATTAAAGATAATGGAGTTGGTATTGATAAAACGAAAAGAGATATGAAGCAAAGTCTGGGTTGTGAAATTATTAAAAACTTAACCCGACAATTGGATGGAAGTATTAAGTATATAGACGTTGAAAAAGGTACTGGATTTAGATTATTGTTCCCGTTAACAATGGAACACACAATATCACAATAATAACACAATATAGTTAAATAATATAAATTATATAAACTTTTAATGTTCAAACAGAAGGGAGATAAAATGGATGAAAGAATTTTAATTGTTGAAGATGAAGCAATTACTGCTCTTGATTTAAAATATAGTTTAGAAGAATTAGGTTATCAAGTAATAGATACTGTGGATACAGGACAAGACGCAATTGATACTGCTGCTGAAACTATTCCGGACGTTGTTTTAATGGATATCAAATTAAAAGGAGACATGGAAGGAATTGAAGCTGCTGAAGTAATTTCTGAATTAAGAATTCCTATTGTTTATTTAACTGCAAACACAGATACAGATACTTTTGAAAAGTCTAATGTCAAGGGATCCTACGGATTCATTTCAAAACCATACGACATCAGCAAATTAGACAAAACATTAAAAATTACAATCAAAAGAGCACAACTAGAAGCAGAAAAAATAAACGATGCACAAGGATTTAGCGAATAAGTAACTTGATAAAATGAGCTCGAATAATACAAGCGAAGTTACTTCACTTGCCAAATCCCATCCAAATATTTTTGTCATAAGTTCTGATGACGAACTAATAAATCAGTTAAGAGAATACATTGAGGATTACGATTATAATTTTATAGGTTCCGCAGACACTAAGGAAAGCATCAAACGTAAAATTTTAGAGTTATCCCCACATCTTGTTTTATTGGATTCTGAAATTGAAAATATCGATTTGGTTAAATTAACTACAGATTTGGAAAAATATAACATTCCAAACATAGTAATCGTTGGAATGCGATTCGATGAAATCATCGATGAGATATTGATGATTACACCATACGGTTATTTAATCAAGGATATCGATAAGGAAGAATTGCAGCGTGCAATGGCAGTAGCTATCAGAAAACACGAACTAAATATGCAAAAGGTAATTGAAGCTAAAAGCAGAATTTCTGAAAAAAATAATGAATTACTCGTTGAAAAATCAGACTCCAGTTTTCTTTTAGTTTTATGTTTTGCATTAATTATTATTGCTATTTTATCAAGAAATGCTACATGGCTACAATGGGTACTGCTCATACCAACCTTGGCAATGCTTATCAATGCAATAGCCAGTATTAAAAAGCCCGATGAGGTTTCATATGATTATGAAAAACCCTTTGTCAGCATTTTCATACCGGCTCACAACGAAGAAGCAACCATTGAAATGACCGTCAGAAGTATCTGCGAATCACAGTACCACGTTGATGGTGAGCCACAGTACGAAGTAATTGTAATTAATGACGGGTCAACAGACAGCACAGGAGAAATATTGTCTAATCTGAAGCATGAGATTCCACAATTGAAAATTGTTACAAGAAAACCGCCTGTGTCCGGAAAAGGAAAAGGATTTGTGTTAAATGATGCGTTAACATTGTCCAATGGTGAAATCATTGGGGTTTTTGATGCTGACACAAAAATATGTCCTGATTTTATTGAAAAAATTGTAGCATATGTTGCTGATCCGGAAATCGATGGAGTCCAATCCAGAGTAAAAATGTATAATAAGGATGAAAACTATCTGGCCCGTATGCAGCATGTTGAATTTGCAAGTTTCGGAAATACCTTAAGAGCAAAAGACAATTTGGGAAGAACCGGATTTTTAGGCGGGAACGGACAATTCGTTAAAAAACAGTCAATTATTGATTCAGGAACATGGGACGGATTTGCTGTAACCGAAGACTTGAACCTTG
>JAFUBV010000130.1 GCA_017460025.1 Methanobrevibacter sp.
AAAACATCGGAATCATAGAAAATTGGCTTATAATCCATTTTCATCACTCAAACTTTTATAAATGAGTTCTTCTTTGTAAAGGTCAAGCAGAATGTCTTTTCTAACACCATTACTTATCTTTTCCATTTTCCATAGTTTTTCGATTAGGGGTATCATATGGCCTATTGAATGATGTTCTTTGTCCTTTGGCGGCTCATATAATGATGTGTCATAACCTAAACTGTTGGCTTTAGCTATGATGTTGAATGAAAATTCTGCAAATTGTGATCCGTCTATAAAGTTTTCGCTGTATAATCTTCTAATCAGCAGGTTATGGTCTATTTGAAAATACTGTTCGCATTTAATGATATCTTCAATTGTCCATTTGTCTATGTTGTTGGATTCAATGAAATCATATAATGCATGTTCGCTCATCAGCAGGTTTGATGCGAAATCATCTGCCTTTTGTTCAATTTCACTTTTAAATCCTTCAGAACAGATAAAGAAATTTTCTTCATTATCCAATATGTGGTATAGCTCATGTGCCAGCGTGAAATTCTGACGGCCTCTTGAATGGGTTGAATTTATTAGCACAATTGAGTCTGAATTTTTCTTGAAGCAGCATCCGCTGACGCTTCTTTTCATAGGAAAGAATACTATTGTGAGATTTTGTATTTTTTGTGGAATTACTGCGAAAACATTTATCGGACTGTATTCGTCAATTCCGAGATGCCTTCTTATATTAATGTTTAGTTTGGGTAGTTTCTGTTCTGGGGGCGCTTCATATTCTCTTAATGTGGTTAAATGTGATGCAAGCTTATTGATTTTAGCTATTGCATTTAAATCCATGTCATTGCCTGACTTGAACATTATATTTTGCATTTCATATTCATCGCTTTCACCTAAAAGATATTCTGGTGTACAATTATATAGAAAGCATATTTTGTCCAATAAGGCTAAATTTAAATTTCTTTTGTTATTTTCTATTTTTGATAGGTTACTTTGGTCTATTTTTAAATATTCTGAAAGTTGCATCTGTGAATATCCGTGTTCTTTACGTAATGTTTTTAATTTAAGTCCAATATTAGTCATGTTAATCACTTAATTAATAATTGTCATAATAATTATTTAAATCTATCCATATTTTTTAGGTCAAACATTTAATATTGCCTAAAAAACAATACAATAACAATGAATCCCAAAACCCCTTCAGACTACAAAAGGTTCAAGAAACTTGTCAACGAAACAATTGTCTATGATGAGCCGAAATCCCTCAACGGCCAGCTGAGGCCATATCAAAAAATCGGATATTCCTGGCTTGTCCAGAACATCAAACACCGTTTCGGATCCATTCTGGCAGATGACATGGGGCTTGGAAAGACCATTCAGATTCTTGCAGCCATTCTTTATTTCAAGGAGCAGGCCAAATTCGATTCACGTCCGACGCTTATCATCGTTCCGCCGACACTCATATCCAACTGGGAAAAGGAAATAAACAGGTTCACTCCCGATTTGACCTATTACATATATCACGGGTCTGGAAGGACATATCCTATTGACGAATATGATATTATTTTAACTTCCTATGGTGTTGTCCGCCTTGATTTGGATTTGTTTGATGATGACTGGCTTTTATGCGTTATTGACGAGGCTCAAAACATCAAAAACCCAAACACCGAACAGACCAGAGCCATAAAAAGTGTTAAGGCATCTGTAAAGGTGGCTTTAACAGGTACTCCTATTGAAAACCGTCTCATGGACTACTGGTCAATATTTGACTTTGTAAATGAAGGGTATTTGTCATCTAAAGACGATTTCAAAAGGGATTATGTCATTCCGATTGAGAAATTGGATGATGAGGATGTTCTGGATAATCTTCGCCGGATTGCAAGGCCATTTGTCATGAGGCGCCTTAAAAGCGACGGTGAGATTAAAAAGGAATTGCCTGAAAAGTTTGTAAACGACATCTACTGTTCACTAACCAAAAAGCAGATTGTTCTTTACAATGCAATCTTGGATGAGATATTTTTTGACATTGAAAACTCCAAGGGAATTCAGAGAAAAGGTATTATATTAAAGATTTTGACTGCCTTAAAGCAGGCCTGCAACCATCCCGCCCAGTTTCTCGACATTAAAAATCCAAAGATTTCCGAATCAGGCAAGATGGAGCTTTTAGTTGAGATTTTAACTAATATTTTGGATAATGGCGAGAAGGTCATAATATTTACCCAATACGTTGAGATGGGAAAAATCATTCAGGATCTGATTTCCAAAAAGTTTAAAACAGAAGTGCTGTTTTTGCACGGGTCACTTTCTTTAAAGGAAAAAACCCGAATAATTGATGATTTTCAGGAAAATGAGGATTATAAGATTTTTGTTGCAACCCTTAAAACCGGAGGAACAGGTCTTAATTTAACTGCCGCGCAGAATGTAATTCATTATGATTTGTGGTGGAATCCGGCTGTTGAAAACCAGGCAACCGATAGGGTCCACAGAATCGGCCAGAAAAAGGACGTGATGGTGTACAGGTTCATCACCAAGGGAACACTTGAGGAGACAATTGATGAGATAAGCAAGCACAAGATTGATTTGGCCAGTAAATCAATTGTAAATGATGAGGCGTTTCTGACTGAGATGACTAATGAAGAGCTTAAAAGCGTTTTAAAGTTGAGGATTTAAGTTAATAAACCCTCAATTTACATGCGGAACCTGTGTAGTTTGAACTTGAAGTGAATCAAGATTTTTGATTTCAATGGTTTCCGCCATCCTTTTCATCAAATCCAAATCCCAACCGGACATCATAATCTGGCAGTTGTCCTTTTTGATGTAGAGATTATATGGATTTTCATTATCTGTCATATTTTTGGTTACTTTCATAGTTCCATCATCTTCGATTACATCTCCGGATGATATGTCATTATTGGAAGGTGTAATCATAACTATAGCTATGCGGTATCCATAATCTCCTTTATTGATATAACCAGCATAACCAAATAGTGCGTTCTGTGTTCTAAGGTCTTTTAGGACAAAATTTGATCCTTCAGGTACATCCATAGTAAATATTCCATCAAAATCATGGCCGACCAATGTCGGTTCGCCCATTAATATGTTGCTGTAATGAATGGATGCGCCAACTGCAATAATTGCTATTACAGCTATTATAGTTAGTATAATCTGCCTTTTTGTCATCAACTGCTTTTTTGGAGTTTTTGGTTTTTCTAAAACAGCTCCGCATTTGACACAGAATCTGGCGTCATCATCGTTTTGAGTATTGCATTTAAGACACTTCATTTAAATCACTCTATTATAATCTTGTCAAACAAGTAGTAGCTTGAAACCATTAACACACATAATCTGTTGTCCTTTACAAAGGAAAATGAATAGCCATAGTCATCTTCAACCAAATAGCCGTCATATCCATACATGTTTTTTTGAACTCCTCCATTAGCTCCCAAAGCCGCAGAATAATCCATGTTCGGTGAAGCCGGCACTCTCATCACCATCAAACCAATATATTCCTCTTCATGGGTCCATGATTTGGATGTGGAAAGTACTGCCTGCTCTGCGCTGATGTCAATACTTGACGGATCAATCCAAAATTCATCAGGAATCCTTAGAAAAATTCCATCAACATCCACGCTTTGAGTTGGATCCCCTTCAAGCTCGAAAAGCGCACCGTTAGGGATTGCAGATGGTGAAATTATTAAAAATAAAATAACGATAATGGCTGCAGCGCCGATTATGATTAATGGTATTTTATTTTTCTCTTTAAAGGATTCTTCTGTGTTAACTGGGATGTTTTCAACATTTGTACCGCAATTATCGCAGAATTTTGAATCCCTCTCTATTTTTTCTCCACAGTTCGGACAATTTTTTGTCATCAATATCACCGTTAATTAATGGTGATATATTTGTTAAAAAGAGGTTATATTAATTGTTGTTTTGTGCTAGCATTCGATTAAATTTAAAAGAGTCCTTAAAGTATATATACTGACCTTTGATATAAATTAATTTTAACTTTTTCCAGAAATTTAAAGATTAATGATTTTCATGAACAGGTTTTTGATTAATAGCATTACATGCTCCAGAATACTTTTTGGATTATTATTCCTGTATGGGGTTCTTTTTGATTTAAATAATGTCTTTTTGCTTGTTATTTTTATATTAACTGCAATATCTGATGTTAGTGATGGATGGCTTTCAAGAAAATACGGGATTTCATCACAGAATGGAGCGAAATTGGATGTGTGCTGCGACTTTATCTTCATAATGATTTCAACCTTTGCACTGGTTTTAATTAATCTGATTCCCGCATGGTTTCTCGCAGTGATAATGCTTAAGATGATTGAATTTTTCAAAACTTCAAATGATGGCTTGCGTTATGAAAGGTTCGGTCATCTGGTTGCGCTGATGTTTTATGCATTGCCTATATTTGCAGTTTTTATAAATGACCGTTTTATAATACTGATATTGGCAATATTCATTACAATTTGTGCTTTAGTTTCATCTGCCATGAGAGTCCATCAAAAAATTAACTAAAAATGTGATATGATGATTAGCCTTAGAAAAATCAACACTCTTCTTGTCGTTGTCATTGCGGCAATGCTTTTAATTCACGGCCTGATGTCACTGCTGTACTTATACGGGATTATAGCTTATTCTCCTGATTTTAAAATAACCGGAAGACGTCTTTTTTATCCGGTAGTTGCCCATATCATAATAAGCCTTTATCTTTACTTTAAGGACCGCTCAGGAACGCTTAAAAAGTATGCAGGTCTAAACTCAGATACTCTTATCCAGATGATTTCAGGGATTTTCATAATCATTTTTGCGGCTTTGCATATTGTGGGATACTCCATAGGCTCGGTTACAGACATTAATGCATATCACTTTGCAGTTGACACGCTTCTTTTTGCATCAATTG
>JAFUBV010000131.1 GCA_017460025.1 Methanobrevibacter sp.
GATACTTATGATGTTACTGTTAAATATCTTGGTGATGACAAATACGATGTAAGTGAAAATACAACTCAGGAAGTATTTGTAAACAAAGTTGAGAGCTTTGATTTTGCTGTTATTGTTTCTGATGCTAAAGTTGGAGAAAATACTACTGTAACTGTTATTGTTCCTGGTGATGCTGATGGTAATATAACTATTGGTGATAAGACCGCTAAAGTTGAAAACGGTCAGACAGTCATTGTTTTAGATAAAGAGCAACATGCTGGTGCTAAAGATGTTACTGTGACTTATGGTAATGATTCTAAATACAATGATGCTGTTAAAGTCAATGAATATGTTGTTGATAAGGCTAATTCAAATGTTTCCATTAGTGTGGAAAGCATTTACACTATTGGCGATACTGTAACTATTATTTTAACTCCGGTTAACGGTACTGTTGATGTTAAAATTAATGATGTGACTTATACTGTGGTTGATAATCAGGTTACTTTCACAGCTAATGTGACAGGCAATTATGAAGTTGTTGCTAGTGTTGGCGAGTCTGAGGATTATTACGGATCCAGTGCTACTGCAGTCTTTGATATTGTTAAAGCTTCATCAGGAATTACAATTGATGTTGAGGATGTTTATAAAGTCGGTGAAGACATTGTCATTACTCTGACTCCTACTAACTCTACTGGTGCAATTACTGTTACTATTAATGGTAAACCTTACACAGTGACTGATAATAAGGTTACTATTGCTGATGGTTTGGCTGAAGGTGTTTACACTGTTGTTGCTAACTTGGCTTCTGATAGCAATTACGAAGATTCTTATGACAGCAAAGTATTTGATGTTATTAAAAATGATATTGCTGTTGAATTAGAAGATGTTTCAAATATTGAAGTTGGCAGTCCTGTAACATTTACAGCTAACTTGAATGAGACAGTCACTGGAAATGTGATATTCAACATTAACGGTGCTAATTACACAGTATATATTTCAAATGCGGATGTTGCCAGTTACACTTACATTCCTGCAAACAATGATACATTATCTGTTGTTGCTACATTTGTTGGTAATGATAAGTTTAATGCAAATTCTACTGAAATGTCTGCAGAAGTATCCAAAGTTAATGATTATGAGTTAGGTGTTGGAGTCACTGTTGATGATGGCATAGCAATCCTCAATATTGCTGTTCCTGACGATGCGACAGGTAAAGTTAATATAACTGTTGATGGCAAATTGAATGAAGTTCCAATTAATGATGGAAAAGTAGTTTTAGTATTAAATAATCTTTCTGCAAGTGAACATATAGTTGATATAGCATATGAAAGTGAAAAATATGCATATAAAACTAATAACACAAAATTCATTGTAAATAAATCATCAGAAGTTAACATGGGTGTTGAAATAATTGATGATCAAATTAATATAACACTACCTGAAAATGCAACTGGAAATGTGACTGTTGTGATAGATGATAATGTTTACAATGTGACTAATATTAGTGAAGTCTCCACAATCATTGAATTAAATGATATTGCTCCTGGAAATCATACTGTTGAGGTTATTTATTCTGGTGATGCTAATTATGCCAATAAGACTGTTATAACTTCCTATGAAGTTCCTAAAGTTAGTGATTATTCAATGATTCTGACTTCTGACAATATTACTTGTGATCAAACTGAGGTTATTACGATTGAACTGCCTGATGATGTTAATGGTATTGTTTTAATTGATTTAGATGGAATCGGTTATTACATTAATGTCACAAATGGTGTTGGTTCTTTAGAATTGCCTAATAATTTGGCTCCTGGAGAATATAATGTTACTGCAACTTATCAAGGAAATGATAAATATGCATCCAAATCCGCTTATGATTCATTTAAAGTAGATATTTCTGAAAACATTATGGATATTGAAGTTAAAGATGGAAAAATCATCGTTGAACTATCTAATGATGCAACTGGTAATGTAACAATAACTGTTGCTGGTAAGGATTACATTGTTCTGATAGAATCTGGCAAGGCAATATTGGATATTCCTGATTTAAAACCAGGGGATTATGATGCTATTGCTAATTATCCTGGTGATATTAAGTATGATTCAGCATCTAATTCCACTTCATTCAATATTCCTAAAGTTTCTGATTATCCAATGAGTGTTGTTTTGGATGATAATAAGTTGGTTGTTACTGTTCCTGATGATGCTACTGGTAATGTGACTATTGGTGATGTGTCTGTTCCTGTGGCTGATGGTAAGGCGGTATTGGATGTATCAGATTTGGCTCCTGGAAATTATCATATTCCTGTTGTTTATTCTGGTGATGATAAGTATGATGCTTCAAATACTAATGTGAATGTCGTTATTCCTAATGTAGATCCAGAAATGTATGCTGTTGCAAATGGTAGTTCAGTTACTGTAACTCTGCCAGAAGATGCATCCGGATATGTTAGTGTTTGTAATAAAAATGTTGTTGTTCGTGATGGTAGAGAATAGGTTGAGTTAATTGATTTAGATCAAGATGACAATATTTTACAGGTATATTACTCTGGTGATGATAAATATAATTCAGCTGAAGATGATATAAATGTCAGTATTAAAGACAATTCTATAATTATTTCAGTTAAAGATGTTGTGAAATATTTATCTGGTCCTGAAAGATTTGTAGTGAATGTAACTTACATTAATGGCACTCCAATTTCTGATGTTACTGTAAAAATATCTATTAATGGTATTGAATATTCACGTATTACAGATGAAAATGGTTCTGCTTCATTGGCAATTAACTTGGACAGTGGCAATTACACTGTTTTAGTTAAAGTAGATGATTATAACTTCAATGAGTTTAAACATGTTGAAGTTTTACCAACTATCTATGCAAATAATGTAGTTAAAGTATTTAGAAATGGAACACACTATTCAGGTTTATTCCTTGATTGTAAAGGAAATCCATTAGTGAACACTGTTGTTTCATTTAATATTAATGGTGTTTTCTACAATAGGACTACAAACTCTTCTGGTTGGGCTAAACTTAATATAAATCTGGATGAATGAAAATACATATTAACCGCAATCAATCCGGTTACTCATGAGATGAGATCTAATAATGTCACTGTTATTTCACAATTGGAATCAAATGACTTAATTAAATATTATAGAAATGATTCTCAGTTCATAGTCCGTGTTTTAGCAGACAACGGATCATATGTAGGTGCAGGTGAAGAAGTAACATTTAATATTAATGGTGTGTTCTATACAAGAGTTACAAATGAAACTGGTTATGTCACTTTAAATATTAATTTAAATCC
>JAFUBV010000132.1 GCA_017460025.1 Methanobrevibacter sp.
TTAGAAATCTTTTCTTTTTTTTCATCATCTAAAATATTTTCCCAATTTGAATTAACTGGAATTAAATCAATATAAAGATCTTTTTCGGGTAAATAAAAATTTGGATAATTTTTAAATTTAGTGGATGCAAAATTCTCATGCAACTCATAAATAAAATCTAATTTAATATCCTCTGGAATATATTCATTTAAATTTGAAAATAAAAAATTAAAATACCATAATTTATATTTATCATAATCTTTAACTTTTAATATAGCTTGCTTTGAATATTCATACTTTATATTATGAATAAATAAAAAATTTGAAACAATCAAATCTTTAACATTTGACATATACTCCTTTTTCTTTTTAACATTTGTAATTTGTAAATATTCACTTAAATACTCATCATATTCATTTAATGTAGTTAATCTACTTTTAAAAGTTTCTAATTTAAGATTATCTAAACCTAACAATACAATATTATAATAATAACAGAAAAATTCGACAATATCCTTTATTAAGTCTGAATTTTCACTAAAAGACTCTTTAAAATAATTTTTAATCAAATTAGATATTTCATATTCAGGTACTTCTTTTCCCTGACCATTTTGCCCTAGAATACTATATCCTAAACTATGGAATGTTCTAACTTCAACAGGTACCTCACCAATTGTTCTTTTTAACTTTCTTGCCAAATCATCACGTGCACTATTCGAAAAAGAGATGCATAAAATATCTTCTGGCAAAATTCCTTGCTTTTCGATTAAATATTTTACTTTAGCCTGAATCGTTAACGTTTTTCCAGTACCTGCAACTGCAACAATTTGAGTATTATCATCATCTGTTAAAACAGCAATTCTTTGATTAATATCTAAAGTTCTATTATCTACATTATCAAAAAAGTCATTTTCTAATTTCATCTGTTTTTTAATGAAATTATCATTATGCTCGTCAATAATTTCAGAGATATCAAAATTTAAATTAAGCTTATTTTCAATATTTATTTTTTCAGAATAAGGAATGTACTCATCTTTAAGATTTGAGATAATTAAATCTTTTTGTTTTTCAACTACTCCTTCATTAAATCTATCAATGTGAAAATCACAATTCAAGTCATTATAATAATCAAAACCATCAACATAATATTTTTCTTTTAAATTATCCCTTTCTAAATCTGAAATATAATTATCATAACTTTTTAAATCTTCTTTAAATTGTTCATAAACAATATCTTTTTGTTTTTGAATTATTCTTTCATTAAATTTTTCAATATGAAAATCACATTTCAATTCACTATAAAAATCATAATCATCAATAAAATATTTTTCTTTCAATTTTTCCTTATCTAAATCTGAAATATGATGATTATAACTATTCAATTCTTCTTTAAATTGTATATAAACAATATCTTTTTGTTTTCTAATAATTTGTTTATTAACCAAATCAATCTTTTTATCAAACTCTAATTCAACATAATAGTTACAATAGTCCTTATTATACTTATTTTTAAATTCAAATTTATCTGAATCTGAAATGTATCTTTCACGACTATTCAATTCTTCACGAAATTGTTTAAGAATAAATTTTCTTTCGTTTTCAATAAATTTTTCATTGGAAATATCAATTATGTTATCAATATTAACAATTAAATCATCAGAAGTTAAATCAAGTTGATCAAAATTCTCAATTAAACCAATAAGAAGATCTACATTATTTTCAAATAATTTTTTCTCAGATAAGGAAATATATTTTGAATATGGTTTAATTTTTAATGTACGAATTTCAAAATTAGAAGAATTCTTATCAAAACCACATTTCGAACATTTAGTTCCATGTAAAATTATTCCACCACATCTTGGACAAAAATCCATATTTTCACCATCATTGATTATTAAAAAGAATTAAAATAACACATTAATCCAATGAATTATCAACTATTCTTAATTATTTAATAATTTGAATTAAATTATACATAAATATTATACATAAATTGTGTTAAACCAAACACTTTAATCATAAAATCTTTTTAACAATAATATAAGGCACAGTTTTACCATATGCTTCTCTAAATTCTGCAGTTGCTAAAAACTCTTTTTTTACAAGAAGTGTATGTAAATCATTTTTTGCAAAATGTAATCCACTACAATTCTCTTCATTAATTTTAAGAAATTTTTTAACTAAAACAAATAATTTTGAATATGTAGTACATTCATATTCATCATTATCAACCAAATCAAAAGTATAACTGATTCCAAATTTAGAACCATCTTCCATTAAAAAGTTAATATAAAAATAGAATTTTTCAGGATTATAAGTAGTTTGTTTAATAGGTGTGATACTTATTATTTTAAGTTTTTGTGGATTTTTTTCTAAGTTTAAACAAGCTTCTTTGGGATCAATTTTCTTTAAAACTTTTATTGCCATAATAACACCTAAATAACAAACAATAGTTATATAATATTTATTATTAAGTAAGTAATAAATTATTTGTATTTTATCAACAATTATATATTAATTCAAGAGTACCAAACACCACAGTATATTAAATTATTTTTAATTGAAAAACTAATTTTCAATATTAACAATCCCCATTCAAAGAATTGTCATAATTAATCCAATTATCATAAATATTACAAAAGCTCCAATACAGCATTTAATCCAATCATCAGACGAATCATTTGATGGAGTAGAACTAACTGTGGTTTTCTTTTTATGAACTTTTGTATCATCTTTAATTTTTTTACCGCAGTTTGAACAGTAGTTTAAATCACTGTTTGTAATTTTTTTACCACAGTTTTGACAGTAATTAACTTTAGCAATTGAAGTTGATTTCCTATTGCAATGTGGACAGTTAGTTTTATCTCCACTATACCATTTTCCACATTTTGAACATTTAATATATTTATTTGATTTTTCACCAGCAGTATTAAATTTAGATTTCTTACAGTTAGGACATTCAGAATAATATGATTTATTATACTTATTTCCACATTTAGGACAGGTAACCATTTTAGTTAGAGAAATTGTATTTGCAGAGTTAGCTACATTTTTACTCTCATTCCTTTTATTTCTAGTTTCAATAGTATTGACTTTAATATAAAATGAATTATACGGTTCTCCTTTCCTTTTCCAACCTTTTATAAACCATTCATTAACATCCCTACTAGAAACGCCTGCATAACTTGCAGCTTGAATTCTGGATTTACCATTTTGCATTTGACTAATAATTGAATTCATTTGATTTTTGATTTTATTCTCTTTTAATTTTTGTCTTTCTTCACGTTGTTTGCGCTCATTTTCACGTTTTTGTCTTTCTTCACGAAGCCTGCGTTGACGTTCTTGTTCTCGGATTCTATTTTGACGATTAATTTCTTCACGTTTTCTTCTTTCACGATCTTCTTCAATACTTATAACTTCATGATAAAAATGAGTATAACTGCTGACACCACGTTTTCCTTCTAAAACCCAATGTGAGACTCTTGAAAGAGGAATTCCAACACTTTGTGCAGCTTGAGATCTAGTTTTTCCTTGTCTCATTAATCTTAAAATACTATTCATCTGTTTTTTAGTAGTATTTTGTTTTTCAATTTGTCTGCGTTTATTTTCTACTCTTGTTTTTTGTCTTAATTGGTCTTCTTTTGCTTTTTTAAGTTGAACTTCAAGACTTGGAACTCTATTTTTTAGAGAATTTAATTTGCTTTTGATTTCTTTTTCTTTTAAATTAGCTTTTTCCAAAGCTGCAAAATCACCTTTACGTTTATAGGAGAACTTATCCTGTTTAAGTTGTTCTAGCTCATCTTCAAGAGAATATTTCTCCTTTAAGACTTGTCGTTTTGCTTGTGCTATTTTTTTCTCAAGTTCTTCTACTTTAGACATTCCAATCCCGAAATTATACTTATTTAAGATTGTTGTTTACAAATATTTTTATAAACACAATACTTACAATCTTCACATTTACATGAACTGAAGTTTCCATCATGAATATTTTGTGCAACGCGTTCCAATTCGTCTTTTAATTCCTCAATATATTCCTCATCGATTTCAAAGTCAAGCATCTTTTTGGATTTGATTGCATAGACTTTAAGTTCTGAAATCTCTTTTCCTTCATATTCCTGATTTTGGTCACGTAATGCAAGAACATACAAATGCAATTGTTTTTTAAACTTGTCTTTATATTTTCCTTCCATTTTAGTGTTTTTATAATCGATTATTCCTAATTTACCATCCACTTCATAGATTAAATCCACGACCCCTTTAAGTGCATAATGTTGGTCTTTTAAGTAGAATGGATATTCACTGTCTAGTACTTTGATGTTTTGACCGTAATTGGAGTAGTAATAGATTACATTATCAATTATTTCGTTTAATTGCTTTTGATATTCAACTGGATCTTCTTCTTTTAAATCTTCATTTGCTTTGGTAAACAATTCAGTTATAGTTTCTTTTACAATATCCTCACCTACAAAGACATTATCATTGTTGATAATTTTCTTATTTATTACCTCTAAAGCTTTGTGTACAAAAATTCCTTCATCGATTTCCTGTTTTTCAGATATACTGAATCCAATTTGATTTGCAAGTTTATATCTAAACGGACAGTTGTTATAATTTTCTAAAGCTGTGAAACTTAAATCTATACAGTAGTCATCTTCATTTACTTCTTCTGCTTTTCTTGGTAAAACATTTATATCCAGATTATCCATATCAATGAAATGACAATCATTATTTAAATTAGCATTAATTGCATCTTGAAGGCGTTTAGGTCCTTTTGGAAGGTTTCTAAACTCACCTGTTTCAAGTGAACTTCTTTTGGCCGGTCCGCAATCATCTACTATTGATGATAAGATTAATGTGTCCTGTGCACGAGTCATTGCAACATAAATTACCCTTTCTTCCTCCATTTCATGAGATAATTCAGGTCCAAATTCCTCATCATATTTTGGATATTTTAAACAGTCTTCAGGAGTGAAATATGCAGGACTTCCAAATATCCAACCTGAATCAGGGTTTGGATTAATGTATTTCATTGGGAATTTTTCTTTTTTAAATGATGGAATAATAACAACTGGGAATTCCAAACCTTTGGATTGATGGATTGTCATTATCTGAATACCGTCTTTTTCTTCACTGTATCCTGAGTGTTTTTCTATTGTGCGGTAAATAAACCAGAATGCTCCTCTTATATCTCTTTCAAATCTAACTTCAGCGAATGTTTGAAGTGAGGATGTGATTTGTGAGAAATTATACATTACCTCATCATTTTCCAATACAATATCCTCGGTTAAATATCCGGTAATGTCAGTTAATAGTTTTAAATAAACCTCTGATACTGTTGGTCTTTCATAGAATTTAACATCCTCTGAGTATAATGAGTCTTTTAGTTCATTTAATCTGCGGAAGAATTCCAAATCATCAGGGTTTGTAATTCCGTATTCTATTAGGTTTTCATTAACTAAAACTGGCCTTGTAACTCTATTAAATACTTCTATTTTAATATCCTCGTCACGTTTTAATAATTTGGCAAAGGTGTCTACTCCACCTTTTTTATGACCAAATTCTTTCCATACGATATTTTCCGTTTCAATGGCTTGTTGTTCAAATTTATCCTGAAGTTCATATAATATTTCTTTAGTCTCATCTGAGAGATTGAATAATATCTGGTCAGCATAAGCTTTAAGGTTAAGCCAATCTGCTTCCCACCTGTTAAAGAAGTGCTTATGCGGGTCATCATCACTGATTAAATGATAAAATAGTGTTAAAACAGATTTTATTTCAGGTTGTTCTACGAGATTGCTTAAACCTCTAATTTGATAATTAATATCTGCTTCATCTAATTTTTCAAGTAAAGACCCAATACAACGTGAAGTACTTGTATTTAAAGAACGGAACAATATTCCAATATCGGATAAATTGTTGATTTTATCATTATCAATTAAATGAGTGATTATTTCAAAAATATTACTTGCTTCAACACCACTGTTTTCATTAACTAAAAAGTAAGTGTTATTGTGGACTTCTCTTCCACATTCAGCTTTCCCTAAAGCAGACTCTGCTGGTCTTTGATGTTTGATGAAATCCTCTGAAATATCAATGATTTCATAAGTTGAACGGTAATTAGTAGGTAAGCTCTTAAATGCAAACTCATCACCATGATGTTTTGCAAGATATGTGAATGGATTAGTGTTTGAACCTCTAAATCCATAAATACTCTGGTTAATATCACCTACAACAGTGAAAGTTTGCGCTGTTTTCATAATCTCTTCAAATAATGCCATCTGCATCGGGTCAGTATCCTGGAACTCATCAATTAAAATATTGGTGAATTGAGTTTCGAAATCATCCTTTTTAACTACTTCCAATGCATCCTTTTGCATGTGTGCAAAATCAATTGCTTTCTCACGTTTTAGAATTTCTTCATAGATTGGATAGGATTTTGCGATTTGCAGGTATTTAGCATTATATTTTGATTTTTTAAACTCTTTGTTGTCTCTTACTTCCTCATATGGATATTTACCATCATTTGCTTCCATATAATTTCTAACGAAAGTAATGTATTCAGGGTCAACCGGCCTTGTATCCTCAATATAATCAACTAATAAGTCAGTATAAACACCAAATGAACAGTACTCATTATACTTGTTTACAATATCCGGGATTTCACCATTGGACATGTAAGCTTCCTTGGTAAAACCTAACTCTTCCATGTGTTTTCCGATGAATAATAGGTTTTTCTCACCTGCTTCATCTGAAATTACATTTAAACCTACTTGTCCGTCATCCTCTAAGATTCTACCACAGAATGAGTGAATTGTTGAGATGTGCATTTTTTGAACATCACTTTTAAGCAAATCCCCCTCGGATAATCTTTCCTGTAATTCTTCAGCTGCTTTAGTTGAAAAAGTGATGATTAACAATGATTCAGGATTGACACCTAACTCATTAACCATATAATTAACTTTTTCAATTAAAACTCTGGTTTTACCTGCACCAGGGCCTGCTTCAACACTTAAAAACTTTTTAGTTTCATTTTTAGAATCATAAGTGACTATTTCTTCCTGTTGAGGGTTTAAATCAATTGCAATATCTTCAAATTCCGGATAATTATTTAAGAATTCTTTTAATTGAGAATCCACTTCTTGCCTGTCAAATTCCAAATCTTCAGGAATTGGGTAATTATCTATTAAAAAAGGAACATCCATATTTGCTGAATCGCAAACTTCTTCGATTTTATCTTTTGATTTTAAAAATTTCTGTTTTTTAATAATATATGACATGTTTTTCCAACCTGCAATGAATATTGTGTTAAACTTGTTATTAATATTTGTAACTAATTATATAAAATCTTAAGTTTCTTCTTCACTAAATCCAAAGTTAATATCATCAAAACTATTCATATCAATAGCATCCCTACATTTTGGATTAGAACAAATCAGTTTATGTGAAATTGGATCAAGTTTAAAGATTGATTTGCCGCAATCACAGGTAAATGCATGATTTAGGTTAATTACATCTTCACAGAATTTGACAACATCACTTTTTGGAATTTGGCTACTTTCTTCATTATAATGTGATAAAATATTTGCAATATACCTTGTTTTATCAATTTCAGACCAGATCTGCTTATAATATGGTTCTATATCTGTTCCTTGAACTGCTCTTAATGTATGTTTTTTTGCATTATCAAATAATGTTCCAACATCATACTTATCACTTATTGGAACTTTAACCTTATTTTCAATACAAATTTGAGTTAATGTATACTCCAAGTATCTTCTTGCAGTATTACCTGCAGCCTGGAAGTCCTGATGATTATTACTTAAATATTTTTCAATTCTTTGCTCTGCATCTAATGGTTTAGCTGTAATTGGTCCTTCTTCAAGTGTCCAATCAATAAATTCATGAATAATATGATTTCGTTTAGAATCTATACATAATCTTTTTAACTGCTCTGACCATAATGAACTGTGAGTTGTGATTAAAAACTGATAATCTGAGAGTTCATCCACTATTAATCTACCAATTCTTTCCTTATGAGGCAAATCCACAGTTGTTAAAACATCATCAAAGACAATGAATGGCAATTCATTGAATTTCTTATTAAAAGCAAGAAATATACATATTCCTAAGGTATCCAAGTGTCCTTCACTAGCATATGATCTTGAGTCAACCATTTCTCCAAACGAGTTTAAATAAACATCAATAAGCTTTGGACCAGTTAACTGTATATCCGGTGATGTGATTAAGTCATTTCCATGAATATATTCATAATATGTTTTTATATCCTGCCTTATTTCTGAAATCATCTCTTTTATGAATTTTTCTTTACTTTCGATGAATATTTCGAATGTTTTATGAGCAACCAAATATTGTTTTGTTAATATTAATACTTGAGCATCCAATTCCTTTAATTCTTTAATTGTAAATAATATATTGTAGATTTCACTTAAATCATCAATATTTTTAGAGGATTCATAATCCGTGATTAATTTTTTAATAGAAGTGATTTCACTGAATAATTGTTTGAATTGAATATCATTAAAGTCAGTAACTACTTTATTAAATTGTTGAAAATCAGCCAAATCATTTTTAAAATTGATTAAATTTCCATATTCAAAATTAGGTAGAATGTCCTCTACTAATTTATTTAAATCATCAATTATTTGATTTAAAGCTTTACAATTGTCAATTTCTAATTCAACATTTCTTATTAAATTATTTACATTATTTTTCCAACTGTTAAAACTAGAATTATTCTTGTTTATTTCATCAATTTTACTTTCAATTTCAGGTAAAATTTCTGAAGGATTAATCTTATTTTTACAAACTGGACATTCATCAGTATCTGTTAATTCAATATAATCAAAAGAATTCATTAAAGTTTTTAAAAGGGATTGAGATGATTTAAGATTATCCGAAGCAATCTCTTCATATTTATCTAAAACAAGATTTAAATCTGATCCCAACTTATTAAAGTCAATTTCATCATATAATTGATTAAACTCATGAATTTTACTTATAATTATTGTAAAATCTGATAAATCCAAATTATTAATAAATTTCTCAATATCACTATCCACATCAATTGTATCTTTACCATTATTTTTTAAACGAATATTGACCTCATCAATACACTTTTTAAAACTAGTATTAGCATCATTTGTTAGCAATAATGATAAATCCATTAATTTTTTATCATAGAGTCCTTGAATACTATCCAATTCCTTTTTAATAGTTGATTTTGATGATGAAATTGCAGATTGAACCTTATCTATTTTATCAATCCCACATAACTCCATAACCGCACCGTAACGATCACCTTGAGTACCGTCAATGAAATTTAGAAGTTTTTTACGATTAAGAATAAAAGAAGCATTTTTAATATAAGTATTTTTTAAAATATCATTGAAAACAGATGAATTATCACGAGAATTATTCTCAAATTTAATATATTTTTTCTTTTTAAATTTTAATTCAATTTTAGCATTACTTTGACCTGAAGCCCAGTTAAAAGCAGCTTTTTTACGATTAATTGTTTTATTTTTCAAAAAAGACAAGTCTTTACTGAATAAATATTCTATTGCATTGACAAAAGAACTTTTACCAGTACCATTTTCCCCTTTAATAATTGTAATATCACCTAATTGTAGAGAAATTTCATGATTAACTCCTCTAAATGATTTTACATTTAATGTGTGAACTTTAAGATTAGGATTCATTTTATTTCCTCTTTAATTAAGTTCATAAAATTTCTTTTTGAAAATTTATTAATGTTAATTAAATTCTCAATAGAATCTACAAATTTTTCATCAAGTTCCTCTTTTAAATTTGAATAAAACAATTCATAAAAATCATCCTGCTCCATATTAACACCCTTATGATAATATTGTGTTTAAGTAAATATAAATTTATTTAATCAAATAATGACTCCTATCACCATTACAGGACAATAAAATAATCACCAGTTATTGAAATTGAATATTCTAAAAAATCAGAAATTTCTTCATAGCTTCTGGAATATCCATTAACTGAATCATAATACTATCCCTGTTATGAATACTATATCAAATTCATTTACATGTTAAAATCAATAGATGTTTAAATATAATTTAAAGCGTTTATATGGATTAAAAAACTTTATATAGAAAGTAAATTTAATTATTTTTAATAAGTAACTCTTGAATTAGGAGGAATTAAATGAAAGTTAATTTTAAAGTTTATCTTAAAAGTTACAGGATGATTTGTACTGATTCAACCACTTTCAAATTTGGAGGAATGAATTATGGAATCTGAAGTTTCCAAGCTTTACTGTAGATTTAACTCATGTTCTTGACATAATCTGCATAATAGTACTCTTATGTATGTTCATGTAAGAGTATAAGTTCCTCAATTTTATCACCTGCAAATAGATTGTAATCCATTTTAAGTGAGGTTTCTTTCGAAACTTCCCAGTTTCGGTGTTCTCCCCTTGTTTAAAGCACACCCTATCTATTTGCAAATATTTATATATGATAAATAATTAATAGTTAACCAAGAGGTTGAACCTCCACAATTAGGTGATAATATAATTGTTCCAAATTTGATGTGGAATAATCAATATCTTGGGAAATTGCAGGATTTAAATTCTGCAATTGATATTGATTTTTAAATTAAAACTTATTTTTGCAAAAATTGATTTAAAAGACCTTCATTATATGATTTAATTAGTCGGGATTAAGAAATATTGAAAATTCCAATACCCCATGAACAGCCAACCTGAATCAAATGAAAAATTACATCATCATTTAAAAGCCTTACAAGGCAAATAAACAAATCATATTCCCATCGGATATTTTCAAAGTCAAACCCACAATAGATGCCAGTTTTCCTTTCATTTTCACGAACAGATACTTACCCCCACCACATTAACTTAAAATCCACTTCATTATTAAACATATCCGGGTTTCAAGCAGATAATTTCTTCTTGAAATATTGCACTTGTCTTTTAGCTGAACGTTCTTGTTTGCATACTTGCTATGATTTAAAATAACCAAATATACCCGTATTAATGAAAAAATAGATTTTTACCTAAACTACAATAAATAATTTGATGATATACAACAATTTAAAAAAAAAAATCAATAAATGAGTTAAATAAACAAATGTTTACTCATCCTCATCAAATTGGATGATATTTTCAATATCTCCCAATCTTACATCCTTTTCTTTAATTTCCGCTCTAGGAAATCCATAAATAATATCCTGTTTGCAGTACGAATGATAAATGCCATAATTACCACCTATTTAATTAAATAATTATTAATCATTTTATTTAAATATAATTGCTCAAAAAACATCAAGCATTATAAAATTGCTTTAACACTTCTCTTTTACATCAGTTATTCTCTGCTAGAGTAACATGTCCAGATATCTTGGAGGCAAATCTTCCAACTCAGGATTTTTCATTAAATCTTCCATCTTTTCCTGTCTTTTAAGTCTTTCATCTGCATTAGAAGATTTCTCTTTAAACTTTAAATCTTTAATACTGATTTTTTTATTATCCAAATAAGACTGATTAATCATATCTGCCGGAAGCATAATCACTTGAATATCCTCCAAACCCAAATTAGACAAAATTTCAAGTTTTGCAATACCAATGTTTTCAATTTCTCCCGTGTATTTTGGAAGTAAAAATGCATTTTTAACTCCACTAAACTGATATTCTTTAATAAATTCCCTGTAAGCCAATTCATAAAGGTACTGTTTTGTTATGCTTTCTAAAGGAGGCTGTCCGAATAAATGTTTTTCATCAAATTTCAACTTGTAATACTTAGCATCCAATATAATAAATTCGTTTTCATGAAAAGTCACAATATCAGGGATGAATGTTCCCTTAGCTTCATGTGTTTTAATATCTTTGTAAATCCATTGTGGCTTTTTAATTACATCAATTAATTTGGTTTTAGAGTCTTTAAATCCTAAATCTTTCAATGATTTATCTAATTTATCTGAAAATATTCTTTTACACATTTCCTCCCAGATTACATGATACGTTGAAGTACCGTATAAGGTTAAATAATTCTCGTTTGTAAATGAATTTTCCTCACTTAAAAATGTATGCATTGATTTTAATAGTTTCTGCTTGTGTGAGTTAAACTCAACATGCAATTCCTTTTCAAGTTTTTCTAAAATTATGTTAAGCTCACCAAAATCATCCTGACTATTATCTGACAATTCAACCGGTGTTAAGTCAAACAATTCCAACAAACCTAAATACTCAAGTTTTTTAGAGCATTTAGTAATAATGTATTCATGCAATAATCTGAAATAATCATACAAATCATCGATTTTATGCTTTGTATACAATTCAACGTAATACGGACGATTGTTTTTAATGATTGGATCTGTGTAGTTTATTGTACGGTTCCAGTCGATTTCACCGTTACCATTGATTTCAAGAATATTTTGAATATTAGAATAAACTCCATACTCATAATAATCCTCTAAAAAGAATATCATCATTGAAAGCAGGTTGAATGATATGTCTTCAATCTCCTCGTTTTCATAGTTAAAGTCATCATGAAGTGAATCGTATTTCTTCATGACCTTAATAACCTGTTTAAAATCATCATGAATGTTTTCCTTACTTGGAATATATTTTGGATAACAGTTAATAACCAAATCATCAATGATGATTACACCCACATAGTTAAACTGATAAGTCCCCTTATCTTTATTTAGTATTGCGTATTTTAGGAGCTTATCAATGTCTTTTTCATCAATAAACTCTAAGAGTTCCCTTTTAGTGTAGTGTCTTAACTCTTTTATGTAAATTGATTTTTTATTCTTCATCTTCATCTAGGAAAGTGTTTTTAATGTTATCACAGAATATTTCAAGTCCATTACTGTCAAATGCTTCGCAGATTTGAGAGTAAGTTACATAATTTTTAGTTTTCACACCACTGAACAGGTCATTTCTTCTAGGTTTTGCAGCATCTTCAAACAAATACATGATGATTTTGTTTTTGAATATATCTTTGAAAATATCAGTTGGTATTTCTTCACCCATGAATTCATTAAATGCAAAGAAGGGTCCCATAAGTTTATCTTCATTAACTTTGTATGATAATAATTCATTGTTTATTTGATCTCTGAGGTCGTTCCAATATATGGTTTCATCGTTTAAGATAGTGTGAGTATCATCAATCAAATCCTGATTATGATTTATACTGAAATATTTAAAATCCCATCTTCTTTTAAAAGCCGTATCCATTGGGAAAACACCTTGATCAGCTGAGTTCATGGTTGCCCAGATGAATAAGTTTTTCGGCAAAATAATTTTATCCTGATTTAAATATGATTTCATATCCTCAGAAGCATCAATATCATATTCTGATTCATAATTTTCATTTCTATCAAGTAATTGAAAAACATCTCCGAAAACAGCTGCAACGTTAGCACGGTTGATTTCTTCAATAATTAACAGATAAGGTTTATCAGGGTTTTCTAATGATTTTTTAAGGATTCTCATGAATGGACCTGGAACATACTTATAGGTGATATCCTCACCTTTAGGAACAGGTTTATAAGTTCCAACGAAGTTTGCATAACTATAATCTGGATGGAAAGTTACTCTTTCATAGTTATCTGGATAATTTTCTAGTAAATCTTTTTTATCTTGATTTAAATTATATGATTTACCAGTACCTGGAGCTCCAAAGTAAATTATGTTTCTTTTTTCATTAGATTCAAACACTTTATCACCTCCAATAATTAATTCTCCTTCAATCTCTGGAACATCATTAATAATACTAAATGGAAGTATTTTAGTTTTTTTAGACCATAAATAATCATCTTCTGCACAAATCCAATGACAGAATTCATCAAATACTTTAGCATCAGTTATATTAAATTTATCCGATGAAAATTCATTACCTAAATTCTTTAAAAGCTCTTTGTATTTGTAATTATTATCAATGTATTCATTTAAATTCCCTGATATTTCATTTTCAGATCCTAAAGCGAGAGACATGAATTTAAATGTTTTAATAGATTTATTATTTATTGGACACAAATCATCATTTAGATAAAATAAAACTGGAGTTAAACGTCCAATACCTAAACCTTTACTTAATTTATTTTGTGAAAATTCATTAAGAATTCTTTTTTGCTCATCAATATCCTGTGTGTTTAAAATACCATTAACCGTATTGTAAAATAAGATTGCTGATTCATCCATTTCTTCATCAGTGAATTCATATTTTTCCTTATTCATGTTTCTTAAATTTCTTGAACCAACACGTAACACACTATCTGGTCTATTAAAAATATTTTCCCAGATAATATCAATAAAATCTTCATTATTAGATGCTTTTTCATTAATAATATTCCAATATTTTTGAATATGATTTTTTTCAAGATTATAAGTATTTGAATGTCTTTGACCTTTTTCAGAAGTATGATAATTAGTATAATACTGATTAAATAAATATTCTAAAAGATTTTTTCTTACACGTTTATCTTTACCTGCAATTCTTGCAAAAATCTCATTAACAAACTTAGTATACTTTTCATCCAATCTGACAATATTATGAGGTTTGAAAAAAGCACCATCTTTAAGTTTTAAATCATCAGGAGTGTAAATCCACTTGATTTTCCGAATATGCTTTAAATAATCATCCTGAAAGATATAATCACTTACAATTCTACCAATACCTGCTAAAGTAGAACGTCCTTTATGAGCAATGAACATATCTCCAACCTGCAATTTATTTACAAACCGGTTAATTAACTCTGGCTCGGTTGAACCTTCATGAACTTTATCTTTTAAAAATTCTTCCAATTCCTGTTTATTTGAAAAGGAAGTGTAATCATACTCATTATTATTTAAAAAATAATCAATACTAATACAAGAATCATTTTTAAATAAATCCCAAGCTTCTTTATAATCTCTTTTAGAGATATTCATAGACCAAATTTGATAATCATCTTTTATGATATCTCCTGAAGTATAATCCTTAATCATTTGATTAATCTCCCATAAATATTTTATATTAATATACTGATCACGTGTTAATTTATCTATTTCAGGAACATATTTATTTAATTCAATTGAAGAAATCTGGCTTTTAAAAATTTCAATATCCTCAACAATATAATAACCATTATAAATTCCTGAAGAGTTCTTATCATCAATTACATCAATAATTATACCCTTTGCAACGAGTTTTCCTTTGTATTTAAATAAAACTATAGCATGATCTTCAAGATTGAAACTATTTCCCGTGAAATATACTATCCCATTTCTATTAGGAACAACATTGGTTAAAAAATCAATGCACTGCTCATAAGTTCTACTTGCTTCATCTTTATCAGATAACGTGAATGTGATAATATTTTTAATTTCAGACATGAAATCACCTAAACTCAGTATATTTTTTAGCATTACCCTTAGACTTTTCAACAGGATATTTTAATGCATTTTTATCCATTTTATTCAAAATAATTTCTTTCACATCCAAATCAAGAGCATGAACCATATATAATGAATATATCAAAACATCTGCTAATTCTTCTGATACTTCTTCAATATTATATTCTTTACCCCATTGGAAATGTTCTAATAATTCAGCTGATTCAATAGATATTGATTTTGCTAAATTTTCAGGAGTGTGAAATTTTTGCCAATCACGTTCTTTTTGAAACTTTATAATCTCATCAAATATTTCTTTCATAAGTCAACCCACTTGTTGATTTAATTTTATCTAAAATAACTTCATGTAAATCTTTATTTTTAGTTCTAAAATGAATCATCTCTTCATCTGATAATACAATATAATACAAATAATAATTATCTTCTTTATCTACTTTAAACCCTCTAAAATCAATGAATTTATGATAAGAATGCGGATTTTTAATTTCAATTCCATCATCTTTAATATTTAATTTAGTTCTAACATATTTCATTTCCTCTTTTGCTTCCGCTACAAATACACCAGTTGCTAAAAATAATGCAGTACTTGCAAGTGCAGTATTTGATTTGACCTTTTTAAATATTTCAATATCAGCAGATTTTATTAAAGGAACTTCTTTTTTGACAACAGTTTCATTATTTGAGAATTCTTCTTCATATAATAAGTTTTCCAATCTTTCAAAAGATTTATTAGTTTTATTAGAACTGTCTCTTTTGATTTTTGGTCCAAATTTCACCATTTCTTTTTCTTTTTTCATGTAATTTTTTGAAAGTGGTTTGAATTTATTTGAATAATTTTCACTAGAATAATTCCTTACTAATTCATCAAATTTCTTTTGATAATTCTGAGCATAATCCTCACCAAAATAATCATCTAAATCATCTTGAGAACTGAATTTAGAAGTATCAATACCATCCAAATGCAATTCATATAAGGAATCAACATCCATTTTTAATAATCCCATGTAACGTTTATTAATGGAATAACTATCCACATCAACAATTTCAGATTTGATAATTACTTTAATTTTGTCATTATCTATTTTATCATGAGCATATCTTAATGACAATCTTTTTAAATAATCATCATTTGCGAAAAAATCATTTATTTTTTTATTGATTTTTCTTTCATTATCTAATTCACTGAATTTATCAAATAACCCCATAAAACCACCAAATTGACTATAATTTCTCATCATATGACTGTTTAAACAATTCCATGAAATAATCAAAATCATATTCAGAGTTTAATTTAATCTCCCAGTCACCAACACCCCAATGACCTTTATTAGAAACATCCCTACATAATTCTTTATAATCATTTAACCGTTTGGCGTTAATGAATGTTTTTAAAGATTTTTTCTGCAATTCAACAGATGCAATAATCTTTTTGTTAACTTTAAAAACCATGTATAATTTAGTTATAACAATTTCAATATCATCAAACTCATTTAAAATAGATTCCTTTAAATTATTATACAATTCAATAGCCTGACTACTTTTACCTTCAAATAAATCCTCTTCAGTGTACTTTTTAATTTCTTTATTAACACTTTGTTTTGCATCACCAGTATTAGTTACCTGACTAATAGATGCAGTTACATTGTCATTGTTAATCTTATCAAATAAAACCGTATTATTTGAGTATTTGGATACTTTCCACAGTTCAAATGCAATATCTGAAAACTCAACAGATTTCAACTGATAAGTAGTATATGATGGAGATATAAACATTACACGAGTTTGTGTAAAATCAAAATCCTCTTTACCAGAATTTTTACCTAAAACCTGATTATATTTGAGGACAAACTCAGCTTTATTATTTAGCAAAAGAGAAAGATAACTATAACCTTGATCTATAACACTATAATTTCTAGTGTTTTTGTACTCGATGATGATGAATGAATTAGTTTCCTCACTATACGCTAAAGTGTCAATTCTTAAATTACCAACTTGAAATTCACTGGCAATGAATTTAAGATTAAATAATTCTTCTAAGTTATTTTCTGTGAGTTTTTGAAGTTCACGTTCATTTTTAAAATTAACTTTTTTTATTAGGGATAAATTATTATCTGTGATATTGTAAATAGGCATGTGTATAGTTTGTTAATAGAAGTATTTAAAAGAAGTTATTTTGTATTTAAAATAGCTTCTTTTAATTTATTAAATTCATCATCTGGAATTACAGGAGTTCCTTTAAGCCCAACTGGCTTTTCAACATTAGCATATAACATACCATTTGATCTTTTAAGATATTGTGGTTTATCTAGTTTATATACTCTTAAAATCCAGATTTTTGCTTGAGATCTTCCAAGGTAATTTTTCACATGTTCTCTTGTCCAGATGTGAAACTTATTAAAAGCACCAATTCTTGCAGAAGACTTTTCAACAACTTCTTCTACTTTTGCATAATATTTAACTTCATAAGTTCTGTTTTCCCCATTTGGTAAGAGATTATCTTTTACAAATTCTTTTTCTTGGAATGAATCTAAAACATCATCTTTATTAGCATAACTAACTGTTGGATATAATAAAAACTCTTTTAAAGTTGTATTATATTTTCTAATTAGAATTGTTTGTTTTCCTTGTCCAAGTGCTTCTATTGTTGCGTTCCATTCATTTATACATTTTGTTATTTCAGTCATTTTAACCACAGAATATCTTATATATCTATTATAAAATATAATTCAAATAATAAATAAATTTAATCTATTCTATTTAATTCATCCATATGTTCCCAATATTCTTTTCTTAAATTAAATAAATATTTACCTTCATTATTAATATAATCCATATCCTTTTTTGAATATAATGGAATTTTTAACTTATTCCAACGATTATATAATGTAGGCAATGTTGTATCAATGAAAATTAAATGATTAAACTGTTCACGAACAATATGAGAATTAAGAATAATAAATAAATTATAATTTGTTAAACCATAATTATTATTTTCTTTAACTCTAAAAAATTGCAATTCTCCAGTAAAAATTGAATTTAAATCCTTATTATGTAACTGACCAACATCACCGATTCTATAACTTCCTCTTCTGACAAGAACTATATCCGATTCATAAAGTTCCGTGTTTTTCCTCATTCCTTCAGCAATATCTTCAGGTATTTTGTCTAATGGATTTATATAAACTTCATTATTAACAATATCTTTAACTCTTACATATGGAATATTACCCGTACCTTTATAAATTGATTTTGGTGACCCATGCCCTTTAAAAGATTCAATAATCCCCTCATCTATCAAATCATTTAATGTTTTATAATTAATATCATTATTCTCTATAGACTCTAAATTATCAAAGTAATATCTTGGAACTAAAATATCCTCATTTAAAACTTTATTACTATCAACATATTTTATAAATTTTGAATCCTCATTATTAATAATTGCATCAATAATCTTTGGAATATCATCATTAATTTCATTAGTATATTCATGATTCTCATAATCAAAAACATATTTAATATTTCCTAAATGATCATGTCCAATCTCATTTACATTTATCATTCTAATGAACTCATTTTGAGGAGTATCTTTCTCTAAAATAATTACTATGCATTTTGCATTATTATAAGGCCTAAATGTGTCATGAGGTAAATCAATAATGTCAGTTATATTATTTTTATAAAAAAACTCTTGTCTAAATTTTTTATAAGATGGAGCATGAAAAATTACTTCTGATAAAACAATAGCTAATTTCCCCCCCCCCAACTAATAAATCTAAACATCTTTGTAAAAATGCTATATCTACTTTATTACTTAAATATTGTTTTTTAATTTTATTAGATAATTTAATATCTTTTCCAAATGGAGGATTGGTTAATACAATATCAAATGAATTAAATTGTATATTTTTACTTTTAAATTCATCAGGCAAACTTAAAGAATCATCAACTGTTATCCCAGATTTACCATCACCAATAACTGCCATGAAAGATTTACAAATTTGTGCTAAAAATTCATCTTTTTCAATACCATAAATCTTTTTCATTGCAAAATCTTTTTGCTCTTCCAGAATTGCAATAGGACTCATTTTTGAATCGTTTAATTCATTCCAAACATGTAACATAGATTCAACTAAGAAACCACCACTACCACATGCAGGATCTAAAATTCTATCTTTTTTTGTAGGATTAATTATATTAACAATTAATTTTATTACATTTTTTGGAGTGAAAAATTGCCCTTGACTTCCTTTCAAAGAAGATCCAATTATTGTTTCAAAAGCATCAGAAATCACATTTCGTTCAGAATTTAATAAAGAAATTTGTTGTAATTGATTAACAACATAAAAAACTGATTTTGTATCCAATTCTAATTTATCGTTGGGATTAAAAACTTCATCATATTTATTTTTAACTTGAGCATAAATTTCTGAAATTTTTTTAAATGTTAATTCTGAATCATTATTATATGAATGAAATTTTAAATAATTATCTTGTTGTGTAAACTTTTCATCATAGGTTTTACATAAAACTAATTTTATAATTTCTCTGGCAATTGTCTCGTCTCTTGTGGTTCCAACTGAATTAGCTGAAACATAAGCACGTAAAGACTTAAAGATACTTTTTAAATCTACAAATTTTTTTAAATCGTTATGTTTAATTTCTTCAGAAACAGCGAAAAACCCCTTTGAGGGTACATTAAAACAT
The DNA here is from genome assembly GCA_017460025.1 of Methanobrevibacter sp. Lineage (GTDB taxonomy): Archaea > Methanobacteriota > Methanobacteria > Methanobacteriales > Methanobacteriaceae > Methanocatella. Next base: position 20,099 of record JAFUBV010000132.1, read on the forward strand.
TCTTTAAAACTTACACTTGGAGAGTAACATTTTTCAATAAAAATTTTATCATTACCATTAGTCCAAATTCCCCATTTAACATCCGGATTAAGAGACATGTAATTTTCTAATTGACCAATTCCATCATCACTATCATCAATAGTGACATCACTTTTTTTAGTTTCAACAAAAATTTTAACTTTATTATCTTCAAAAATAGCAATATCTGCTGGAAAAGATTTTTTTGAATCTGAAGGAGATATTTTTACAGGATATTCTACATCCATATCTTTTAAATCATAATTATAGATAGTCATTAATTCATCAATGAAATTTTGCCTTACAATCTCCTCTGGTGTTCTTTCAACATATTTTTCTCTAATTTTACAGTATATTTTTGACATCATTGCACCAACTAAAAATTAAAAATTTATAAGTATAAATCTTATTCAATTACACTATGACAACAATATTATCGTTTAATTGAAATATTCTTTTAAATATATAAATAATTTTATATTTGACAACTGAATTTCTCTTAAAATAAAAAAATGAATTATAAAACGTTGTTTATTAATCAACTTATAAACTTCCTATGTGCAATTTTAACATTACTTTGATTTACCATTGCATATTGCATTGTTGTGTCAATTTGAACATGCCCTAAAAGTTTTTGTACTTGCTCTATTGGCATTCCCTTATCAATTGCATTTGTTGCCATTGTTCTTCTGAATTTATGAGGATGGACTTTTTTTATATTAGCATCTCTTCCAAGTTCTCTGATTCTTCGCTCAACACCATTTATACCTAATCGATTATATGGTTTTTTAAATGATACGAATAATGCAGGATTTGAATCTTTCCTTGACTCCAAATATTTTTGAAGATGAATTTTTGTTTTTGCATCAAAGTAAACTATACGTTCCGAGTCACCTTTACCCAATACAACACACTCTCTTTCATTAAATAAAACATCATCAATATTCAAGTTTACAAGTTCACCCACACGTATACCAGTTGATGCTAAAAGTTCAATCATTGCCAAATCTCTGATGTTTGTACAATTATCTCTTAACACTTCAAAATTCTCATCAGACAAAACTTCCTTAACAACCTTTTTTGTTTTAATCTTATGAATTCTCCTGACAGGATTTTTTAAAATATAATCCTCATCTTCAAGCCAACTGAAAAAACTTGATAAAACTCTTCTAATATTATCCACAGTTGTTTTAGAAGCTCCATTAATCTTTCTGTAATCTGCAAGATATTTTCTTAAATCATCTGTTGTGATGAATTCAATTTTTTTGTTGATTTTACATAACATCTTATCAAGTGTAGTATGATAATAAGTAATAGTTCGCTCAGAACAACCTTCAACATGCTTGGAAGCCAGAAAATTCATCAGCAAAATGGAATTTTCCTTTGATTCTTTTAAAGTGAATTCGACTTCAGTCTTTGTAATTTCATAGTCCTTAAATATATTTCTTAAAGTTTCATCTAAAATGACTAATTGGTTTTCATCTAAATAAAGTTTCATTTTTGATTTGATTTTGTTGATAATTCTAGTTCTCATAATAACCCATATAATCGTACACAAACAAAAATTTACCACTTTCGCACAAAAATTATTGTTTAAATAAAATAAATATTTAATAAATAAGTATATAAATTAAATTTTAAAATATAAATAATTAAGTAAAATTAATAAAAATATTTAAATAATAATCAATTTAAGAATGATTTTAAGCATTAAATTGAACAGCATAAAAATAAATTCATTTATAAAACAAAGCATAGTTATCTTAAGTTTTGTGCGAAAATCTGCTGCATCAAATATTTCTTAAAATCTTGATAAGATATCAATTTTCTTTCTAATAACATTATTTTATTATCAATTGAATTAATGAAGTTAGAAATGTTTTTTTGTTCATCAATTGAAGGTAAGTTAATTGGTATTGATCGAATTAGCTTAAGATTTAAACCTCCACGACCGCCATCCGAACTAGATAATGCTCGAAGATATTCATATTTGGATTCAAGATAATAGAATAAAAATTTGTAATCAAGATTTTTATTAGGAATAATCGATGCAATTGATTGATTAGTACACAATTCAATTTTATTAATTGCAACAGTGCCTCTTGTTTTTCCTTGACCCGCTAATGCAATTAAAACTGAATTTTTAGGAACCAATTTAGTGCTTGAATTATTATAACCTTCAGAAGTAATAAATTTATCAGTAAAATAAATAAATTTTTTATGAACTTCACCAGAAGATAACCAAGGAATATCACCACCAATCCAATACTCACCAATTGAGGTTTTTGGAGTTGCACCAGCAACAACATTATCCACCAAATCTCCTAATTTATACTTTTCAAAACATTGCTGTTCGAATTCAAATCGTAGACTAATTTAAAAATAATAAATTGAAAAAATAGGATAAAATGCTCTTAAAAGAAAAAAATATTGAATTGAATTAATTTAATAATAAATTCAATAAAACAAAATCAATTTACAAAAAATTTTAAACAAACATTTGTTGAAGTAAACCCTTTTTAAATTTAATGCAAATTTCTAATTCAATACTCATTTGATCTATTTTTTTATCAATGATAGATAATACCTCAACAATTTTCTTTTGCTCTGAAATTGAAGGTAATAAAATAGGAATTGTACTCAATGTATCATTATTGAGTGTTATTCCTTTAGCAGCCTGTGAACCATATTTCATTATATTAATTGAATTTAAATAATAATACAAATATTCAGTCAATACTTTATCATTTTTTAATTTAAAATTACAAATTGCTTCATTAGTATACATATCTTTATTTAAAATACCTAATTTGCCAATTGTTAATTTAAAACTCATTAATAAGGTTCCTCTTTTTATGATTTCTTTATTTTGAGTTCCTTCTTCAGTGATTTTTTTAGTTGAATAGTTAATGTATTTTCCTTGGTTCATATCTGCAATAGACAACCAATCTATATTTCCATCCCAAAATTCAGATTTTGAAGTAGATGGTGTGAATCCTTTTCCAATCTCACAAATATCAATTAAATTCACATGTTTCCAGTCATCGTTAAAATTAAATCTTAATTTCTGTGTGAAAATCTGTTGCATCAAATACTTCTTGAAGCTTACATATGATTCATGTTTCTTTTCTAATAATTCCATTTTTTTATTCAATACTCCTAAAAAATTTGCAATTTGATTTTGTTCAAGTAATGAAGGATAATGAAGTTTATTAATTTTTAAACTTGGTGCGGTGAGCTGTGGAACACCGGTACTCTCAATATGAACTTTAACATTATTATTAATATATTCTTCAAAAAAATTCATATTTAAATCCTTTTTAGATGTAAGAATGATTAATCTGCCTACTGCATTAAATCTTTCATTTCTTACAGTCGCATGACCAACATTTCCTCGTGCAGTAACAGTTATTGAATCTGATTCATATTTATATTCTTTATAATAGCCCAATAAACCATCTTCTTCTAGAGCATTAGCAAATAAAGGATATATGAATTCTTCTGAGCATTCTTCACTAAATAATTCTTTTTTCATATCTCCTGCAACTTGAAAATTAAACAAATCCTCAAATTTACATAAAGACCAATTATTATCAAATCCACTAAATCGTAGTACTAATTTAATTAAACATCTGAATGAAAAATATCGAATAATATATAATTTAAGAGTTATTAAAGAATTTTAAAACTGAATTAAAATTCAATGAACAATGAAATATTCCTCCCAAATTTCAAACAAACATTTGCTGGAGCAAACCCCTTTTAAATTTATGTGTTGTTTCAATTGCATAATTGATTTCATTTAATTTTCTATCAATATCTACAAACATATTTGCAATTTTTTCTTGTTCATTTATTGACGGAAGTTTAACATTAACTTTTTTGAAATCTTTCCAATATAAATGAATAATTGTTGAACCTTGTGTTAATCTAGAAACATCTTTAATTAATCCATTCGTGAAATAATATGCAAAATAAGAGTTATTAACAATAGATTCGTCTTTATTCCTAAGAATTGTAATATCTCCACCCAAATAAATATTATCTTCTAGAATAACACTTGCTGTAACTAAATCGATGCCTTTTGTAGTAGTAGAAGCAGGAATTAAAATGTCTCCTTTTTTAGATAATGAATTACATTCAGAATTTGTTTTACTTTGAACTTGATCAATTATTTCGGAGTAAGTTGTATATAATTCACCATATAAAACACATTTATTTGCTCCATCATCTTCTATAGCATCTTTTGATAAACCAGACCCCTTTTTAGAAGTAAATAAATCTGATATTGAATATTCATTATATTCTTCATTAAAATTTGCAAATCTTAATTTCTGTGTGAAAATCTGTTGCATCAGATATTTCTTAAAATCTTGATATTTTTGATATTTATGTTCTAGCAATTCAATCTTATTATCTACTCTTTTTAAAAACAATGAAATTTTCTTTTGTTCTTCTATATTTGGCATTTTCAAATCCATTTTCTTAAAATCAACTGTTGTGAAACTAGCTTGGTTTACAGCAGGTTTTGTTATCATATCAATATAATTTTTATAATATGTAGTGTTAAAAAAATAATAAATAAAATATGTGTCTATATCATTTTTAAAATTTAATCTCATTAAATTTGTTGTAAATATTGTAGGCCTTTCTAATTCATCATTATATACTGCACATTTGCCCATTTTGTGAATACTATTAATAAAATTAACTAACAAATCTTCTTTTTTCAAAAAGTAATTTTCTGTTGTTGCTCCTTTTGTATCGTTCAAATACCAATATTTAATGTCATTTAAATCTATATGCACTTTTACAATATTATTAGATCTTAATACAGGAACTCCAATGTCTTCAACAGATAATTGTCTAGATAAACCACTTTGCATTAAAATAATTATATCACCTAATTTGACTTCTTTCCAATCATTATCAAATCCACTAAATCGTAGTTGAATATTATTTAATTATAATAAAAATAATTATACAAATATATTTTTAATATTAATTATCATAAATAAAATATATTTATTTATTAATTTATTTAAACAAATATTATTCGATAAATCTACAAATTAAAGTTTCTATTCATAAAGATTACCAAAACATATAAACTTTAGACTAATTTAAAACCAATAAATTAAAAAGATAATGCAAAATACACATAAAAAAGAGAAAAATTGAATTAAATTAATTTAATAATAAATTCAATAAAACAAAATCAATTTACAAAAAATTTTAAACAAA
>JAFUBV010000133.1 GCA_017460025.1 Methanobrevibacter sp.
CTTTCATATAACCTACTTCTGTTGCAAAACCTGTTTTTTTAATAAATTTATCTTTAATTTCTTTAAAAGTAATTTCACCAAAAGGTAAACTACTACCATGACTAATAAGCAAAATTCCAATATTATCTGACATAATATTAATATTAAAAAAAGTATTATTTAAAGGTAGTTATTAAAAAAAATAGAATATTTTTAAGGGAAATATTACTTTTCCCTAAAATCAGAATTATTTGATTGGTTTGAATTTGAATCCGTATGAAATAACGCCGTCAGGACCGTCTTCAGAAATTCTTCTAAAGACCATTTCAACAGGATCTCCAATTTCAATTTCATCAACATCACAATCAACTAATTGGGATGTTAATTTAGCACCTTCTTCTAATTCAATGACAGCAACAGCATAAGGTGCTACTTTTTTGAAATCATCAGGAGCTGATCTGATAACTGAATAAGTATAAATTTTTCCTTTACCTGAAAATTGGTACGGCTCCAATTTACCTTTTCTTCTACAATTTGGGCAAACAACACGAGATGGGAAAAATACATCTCCGCATTCATTACATTTTGAACCTAAAAGATTGTATCTTTGTTGTATATGACGCCACATTCTAACAGTATCTGACATGAAAGTCCTCCAAATATTTTTTTTAATTATTACTAAATATTTATACAATAATATAAAAAAGTTCTTATAATTTAAAGGTTGTTTTTCAAAATCATATATAAAGGTTTCAAAAAATCACACAGTCGCACTTCAACAATTAATATTAAAAACATCACCCTAATTCTATTTCATGTATTCTAAACTAGATAATCAAGGAAATTTAATTACAGGAACAACAGTTATTTTGGTAGTTTCACTTTTTTTGATTGTGATTTTTGTTATAAACAGCATTAACTACATTGAAAGTGAAAATATCGATTCTATTGAAAGCGATAATTTCAGATATATACTTCAAGACTATAGAAGCAATTTAGAGCAGTTAGGTAGAGACTCAATAGCTGAAGAGACAGAAAAACTGTATCATGCACACTTTATTCATGACAGCAGAGGAGATATCAAAAAAATTCTAAACAATAAGCTGAAGGACGTGAATGCAGAATACAAGAAAAAGTATGGAGTCGACATTCGCTCCGAAGTAATATCAGTTGAAAGCACTGACAGTCCATGGAAAGTATTATTCAAAGTGAGAATTAAAGCCGATAAGGATTCACAACAGTTTGACGGTGTGCTTGAAAGCAATTCATCAATTGAAGGTTTAAAAGACCCTCTTCCTTATGCCAAATTACCTAAGCTACGCTATAATATACAGCATGAGGGCGATACGATTTATTATTTCCAGTCATTGTCCCAGTATTTAAGACAAAATAATGTGGAGTCATACAATTCATATCTGCTGGCAACTGCACCGTTGACCATAAAAAAATGTCCTTATGACCCTTATATTCATCATGGAGATGGAGATACATTAAAGGAATGTCTTAAACGTGGATATTTCCATGAAAGTGCTGACGGTAGCTGTTATCTGTGCAGACTTGATGGGAAAGGAGTTTGTCCTCACTACGGAATGGAAGTATTCATCCAAACCCATACGCTATCGGATAACGAGACCGTGTCATGCTCCGATCATGTAGTATTTCATGACCATTATCCGGGAAGGAAACTGAACTCAGGGATAAACAGTCTGATTCTTGATGATTCACATGCCAAAAAATACGGGTTGGTTCACGATGGATAACAGTGGAAACTTTACACTTGAAATAGTGGTGGTGGGAATTATAATACTATTGATATTGGGTATTATTTTGGCCGCAACAGAAACTTCTCAGGAAAAAATTTCTAAAATCACAGAAAACAACAATATTGAAAAGACAATCAGTGAAGCCTGTGACAGTCTTATAAATGATGCTGGAACCCCTATTAATTGGGAAGATTTTAAGGCTAAAAGAATAGGATTGGCTATCGTTAATGAAGATGATAACATTGTTCCGAACAGCGTATCATACTTCAAACTCCTGGAACTTGGCAAAGATTATGATAACTATGTGACAAAAAGAATATTTGATAATAAATTTCACTCATCGATGGAACTGATTCCAAGGGAGACATCCATTTCAAGTGTAAAAATCGGCGATAATGACAGGGACACTGACAATGTCTACAGCGTCAACAGACTTGTGAAATGTGATTTCTTTAAAAAATATGCTGTTTGCGATTTTTTAAATGACGGAAAATGCAATCATAACCATAATCAGAAAGCATACAGCTGCAATTACTTCAAATTGTTTAAAGGAAATCTGAAAAGCATGAACTATTATCTGCTGTTTGACGGCAGCGAGAAAAACGATGTCAAATATTCAATAGACACAACCCATTTCAAAAACTTTGGAGACGGTTCGACAGTTCATGAAACTGAAATATATCTGAATAATGATTTGGGAGATTTATTTGAAGAAGATGAAACAAGTTCAGTGATTTTTATACATTTAAATAAAAAAGACACGAAAGCCGTTTTGGTCGGAGTTCCGAAGGATTTCGATAAAAACAAGTTAAACTACAATTATTTTACAGCGCAGACATGCGACTTTGTTATAAAGGCTTGGAGCTAAATTGCTGCTCCAAGAATTAACAGAGACACTGCAATCAAAATCAGACTTGATATGGCATCCGTTACGCTTGTTGAAATCGGAATTACAATATTGTCCGGATCCAAATCCCTATTATAGGACGTGATTGAAATGTAATAGACAACAAAAATCATTATTGAAAGAAGAATGATTCCTGAAATTAATGAAATGGAAATAATATTAACAAATCCGACACCGGATAATCCCAAAATCTCTGTTGAATCCTCAGCAATGAATCCAATTAAAGGAAACATCACAATAGCTAAGATATAACAAATCAAAAAGTTGTGAATGCTTTCACCTGCTGGTCTTTTTACAGGTTCAATTACACCGTAGTGAAGAGCTGAAGATAATCTGGCACTTAAAATACTTATTAAACTGCCGCTTTCACCAGAGAATAACGGTAATAATGTAAGCAAACTAGGATTAGTCAATAACGTTTCTATTGAAGAATTTAAAATTCCTCCGGCTGAAACACCTAAAACTGAACTTATAAGCAAAACTGGTGTGGACTGAGTTATGATTTTTTTGGACTCATCAGACATTTTAAGTGAATATACAAAGGCGCACAATACAATAATAATTATTACTATTGAAATGATGTATTTAACATACAGGTTGTAATTCAAATAGGACAATATAATTACAGCCACAATAATTGCAGGCAAGGTAAATAAATCTCCAACAGCTGCGATAACCGGCGTTGTAACATTATCAGGATCCCAACCATTATCAAAACTTTTAAATGAAATGAACATTGTTATCGGAAGCATTATTATATTGGAAATGATTCCTGCAATGATGCTGATAAAGACAAAATCAACCAAAGGAATTGATTCAAAATTGAATAATATACAGAATGATTTGGCTAAAATTGCTAAAAACAATGACAAAATCATTGTCAAAACAAAAGCGGAAATTATATTACTGTTCAATTGCTCTGATCTCTCAAATTTGGGAGAAATCATACCGATGTGTAAATTTGTTGAGAGTCTTGAAGCGAAAGATCCGAAAATGTTTCCTCTCATACCTATTGCACCAGGAATAATAACAAGCAAACCTGGAAAAGTCTTTAAGAAAAAGGTCATGTTTCCTAAAATTATTCCAGCAAATAAATCTCCTAATGCACAAATTAAAAGAGCTATAAAGCTTTCCTTTATTATTGAATTATGTTCTGCGATAAAATCCGGGACTGAAGATAGTGAAGTGCGAATCTTCTTCTTTTTTGTTTTCATGCATATCACTACCCCCCATCATTTATATCACATCAATTAATCTTCATCTTCTAATTCTTCTGGAATATCCTCTAAAGAACAGGCTGCAGATGCTAATTTTCTTAAAAGTTCGGCACCTTCATCAGTTCCTTTTAAAAGTAAAATATCATTTGCAAGAATCATAGTGTTTTTATCTGGTCCGTAAATCCATGATTCTCCTCTTCTAATAGCAATTACACGCATTCCAGTACGGTTTGCTAAAAATAATTCTCCTAATGTATTATTGGATAAATCTGATTCTTCAACTACACTGATTCTAGCAATCATTTTATCAGATTCTTCCATCACCATTTTAAATACAGGGTGTGGTTTAATACCTTTGATAACTAAATCAGCTAAATCTTTAGCAGCATTTGCCATACTTTCAGCAGCTTCCGCAATTTCAAGTAAAGCCGTTAATTTTTCAGCATCTTCATATGATCTTGCTGCAACCAAAGATTCTGTTTTAATCTCATAATTCATTGCATTGACCCTATTTTCTAAAGTCAATACTTCCTCAGCAGCATCAACACTATTAAACAAAACTGCTGAATAAGCTAAATCAACCATTAGCTCCGACATATTTTTCATTTCAATTAAAAGATTTTTAATCGACATAATAACACCTTATAAATCTCTTGGATTATTCTTTAATAAGCATGCTCTTCTTAACTTTAATAATTTTTTCTTTTTAGCTTTTAAATCATCAACTTCTTCCAGGATTTCTTCAATTGGGCCTCTAATACATTCTACAGCATCCTTTTCGTGAGGCCATTTGCAATCCTTACAGTTCCATACGTTCTTGCCTTTAATCCATTCACCGCCTGTTGATGAATCACCGCATGGGTAAAAAGGACAATAGCAGAAGTCACAGTACTGGCCATCCCAATGGCATGGATAATATTCGCATTCCCTGTTAGGACCGTGAGGAATTTCTCCATTCAAGAACTTTTCATAATGATTTCTTGAAAGCTCATGAATAGGAGCCCTTATCACATAACCTCTAGGAGTGATTAGCTTATCTTCCTGAACGTATGTTAAATCATTTCCGACAATTAATGTGCAGGACATGTTTACAATATCTTCAGTTAAATCCTTAACTTTAACAATGGTCTCCTTTGCAGGTTCATATGTACTGTCAACAATACCAATTAAAGCATCTTCACCTTTAACATCTAAAACACATTGCTTAAATCTTCTGAAAGGTTCCTTACGTGTTTTGCTTATAGGATTATAAATGGCTATAATCAAATTAGCTTCAAGGGCATATCTTAACTTCTTTTCAATTTCGGATAATGGAGTTAAAATATTGCTTAAACTGATTGCCGCAAAATCATTTAATGGTGCTCCTAATTTAGATGAAGCATAATTTAAAGCGGAAACACCAGGATATACCTTTACATCAACATCATCATATTTGGAAAGAATCTGATATAAAACATTTGCCATTCCAAAAACACCAGGGTCTCCGGAACTGATTAATGAAACTGTTTGGCCCTCTTTACTTTTTTGAACAGCAACTTCAGCTCGAGCTATTTCATCACCCATTCCTTTTTTTAAAATTTCCTTTCCTTCGATTAGGTCTTCTATTTGGTTGATATATTTTTTATAACCAATTATTACATCAGACTCTTCAATAGCTTTTAAAGCTCCTAAAGTCATATTTTCTCTATTTTGACCAATTCCAATTACATTAATCATAATATTCCCTTTAATATAATTTTAAAACAGAATCTACTTTAATAGTATCCGTATCAACTACAAGCTCACCATTTCTGTAAAAAGCAACGCCTGAAACGATTACTTTATAGGAAGGGTCCTGACTAATTACAATTTGTCCTGAAGTAGAATTAGGTGCAGCATATCCTAATGCTTCAATGGTTACATTGAATTCACTGTTGTCAGTGTCGTCAAATGTAGAGGCATTCATTGAATCGACATTTATTCCATCCACATTCGACAGATTTTCCATCTGCATTGCTACATCCTTTTGATTGGTAATGTTAACATAAGTCGGATCTTTGATTAAGACATCGTTAACATTCTGAGGATTAAAGAAACCAGTAATCTTAGTTACTTGCATGTCAATTAACCCTTGGATATCAGGAACTTCAGCTGTGACAATTGTATATGAACTAAATAGTCCTATCTCAAAAAATATTATAAATAAAACAATTACAAGTATTATTCTAAGTATTTTTGCCATTTTATCACATCTTACTATATAATGTATTAAGTTCTATTTTTAATATATAATAAATATAACTAAACAGAAGGGATAATTAATTATATTCTTATCCGAAAATTACCTCTTCATACAATATTACCTTTTCATATTCTCAAAGTTTATAAGCATTGAAAATAAAAATTTTAACTAATATGACAAATAACATTTTACTTAAATTCGCAAAAAAAGGAATCAATTTATCGCCTGATGCTTACAAAAAAGTGATGTCTCAAGATAATCCTGTTAATTTTGCTTCAGATTTGATTGTAAAATTAAAAAGCCGTGACTTTAAACCTGCAGATTTAATATCCGTAGATGGTGAAGTTATCGATGAAATCACAGGAAATAAATCAAAAAGCAATGATGACACCACAAAAGATTCACAGGAAGTAAGCACTGATTCTATTTCAAAAAAATCCGAATTGAAAATTGAAGATAAAAAAACTGAATCAGAGGGTATTGTTAAAATAGAGGATTCCGAAAAAGTTGTTGATGCTAAAGTTCAATTTAAAAGAAATTTAGAAAAAAGTAATGTTACTTATGATTATGAAGTCATCCAGGACAGTTCCAACAAGTCATACACAAGCGGAGAGATTGGAGATTTGATTACATACTTCCAATCCAGGTATGAAAAACTGCACAAAATTCTAAAGCAAAGGCCTGACTTGAAAATGACCACTAAAGTTGCGGATATTGATGACGGTCAAACGACATTGAATCTAATTTTAATGGTCAGGGAAATAAGATCCACAAAAAACGGACATAAGTTCGTTGAATTTGAAGATGATACCGGAAGCATTTCAATATTATTCTCAAATAAAAACGAAGAATTATTTGCTGAAGCTGAAAAGCTTGTTAAAGATGAGGTTGTTGGGGTCATTGCAAATAAAAATGATGATTTTGTAGTGGCAAATCAGCTTATTTATCCTGATGTAGTTAGAATATCCGAAAAGGAAATGGACTTCGGAATTGTATTCTTATCAGATGTTCACATTGGAAGTCTAACATTTCTGGAAGATGCATTTCAAAAATTCATTGACTGGATCAACTGTGAATACGGTAACGAGGAGCAAAGAAAAACCGCAGAAGATATCAAATATTTAATCATAGCAGGAGATATTGTAGACGGTATTGGTGTTTATCCAAATCAGGACAAGGAATTATCCATTAAGGATATCCGCCAGCAATATGATGAAGCCGCAAGATTTTTAGGCAATATCAGAAGCGATATCAAAATAATCATTACTCCTGGAAACCACGACGCTTCAAGACTGGCTGAACCTCAGCCTGCTGTTCCTGAAGAATACGCAAAATCCCTTTATCAGCTTGACAATGTTGAATTTGTAAGTAATCCCGCCGTTATTTCCCTGGATGGAATTAAAGTTTTAATTTACCATGGTGAAAGTTTCAATGAATTGCCTATGGCAATAAAAGGACTGTCTTATGAGAAAAATGAAGAAATGATGGTTGAACTTATGAGAAAAAGACATCTTGCTCCTATTTATGGAGAAAGAACTCCTTTAGCATCAGAGCTTGAAGATTATTTGGTTATTGAACATGTGCCTGACATTTTCCATACGGGACATATTCACATTAATTCCTATAAGAAATACAAAGGCATTCACATGATTAACTCAGGTACTTTTCAGACCCAGACAGATTACCAGAAAATTAAAAACATTGAACCTACACCAGCACAAGTTCCTGTGATTCATAAGGGACAATATAAATTATATAGATTTATAGATTAATGGATGGATATAATGCAAGATAACGTTAAAAAATTAATTGAAATAAGTAATAATTTATATAAAAACAAGTTAGTCAGTGGCAAATCAGGAAATATCAGTATCAGATTGGATGATCACATTGCCATTACACCTACCTTAAAATCATTAGGCGACTTGAAAGAGGAAGATATCGTGTTGGTAGATATGGAAAGCAAATGCCTGACAAGCGGCAAACCTTCTTCTGAAGTTGGAATGCATTTAGCGATATATAACAAAAGAGAAGATGTAAATGCCATTATTCATGTGCATTCACCTTATGTTACAGGATTTGCATTTTCCGATAAAAAAATTAAAAGATTGGAAGGCTTCGGCCAAATCAATCAGGAATATCTATCATCAATTGAATATGAAAAACCTGGTTCAGAAGAGCTCGCATTAAGCGCATCACAGGGAATAAAAGATGAAGATGTACTTATTTTAAAGAATCATGGTATGGTTTGTGTCGGTGATAATTTAAAAGAAACAGAGTCCCTTGCAATGTTTATTGAAGAGTCAGCAAAAACTCAATTCATTTCAATAATGTTAAATTCAGTGAAAGATATTTAAGAATATCTATTCATCTGAATCATTTTTTCTAGCTTCGTAACCTTCATTAATCATTTTTAAAATTAAACCGGATAATGAAGTGTCTTCACGAATAGCCATAATTTTAAGTTCTTTTTTTAAATCACTAGGTAAATTTATTGTAGTTTTGCTTACATCTGACATATTATATAGATTTATTTATTAACTTAATATATACTTTTCTATGAAAAATATTCGATTTACTACAAACAATTAAATATAAGATTTTACATAGTTTATAATAATATTAAACTTATTTTAATTTAATTTTGGAGGAGGAATTTTTATGAGCAATCAAAACATTGATGAAGTATGTGAAATACTTGAATACATTATGAATGAGAATAGTGTTCCACGTAATATTAGAGAGGCAGCTAACGAATCTAATAAGCTCTTAAAAGATGATGAAAAGGACCAATCCATTAGGATTAGTACAGTTTTAGGAAAATTAGATGAAATCAGTAATGATCCAAACATCCCTGTTCATGCAAGAACCTTAATTTGGGAAGTTTTATCTAAATTAGAAGCAATCTAATTTTTTTTATTATTTTTTATTTTTAGATAACGCCACAGATACTGTTACGCCATCAAAAGCAGTTTTTTTATATATTAACTTTGAATCAAAACCTGCAGTGATTAATGCAGAAGGTTCACATACACCTGCAATTCCGAACTTTGATTTTACAAAATCAGATTCCTGAATGTCCTTGGATGTGAATAATTTCAATCTATCCAAATCAACAAAATTAACCGGAATATTTAACTCCTTTGAAAGCTCTAAAATACCTTGTTCATCCTTTTTAATCTCAGCAGATGAAAACATGTTGATTCTGGACTTGTCCATTTACAAATCATCTAAAACTTTACTAACAGCATTATTTATCTCTTCTTTGCTTTTACCACGCCTGCAGCCTATTCCAAAAACAATTTTACGTGGTTTTAGTATTATTTTATGAGCGTCACATTCCGCTTCAATTTCATTTTCATTTACCTTGCTTGAAAAATAAATTGAAACATCGA
>JAFUBV010000134.1 GCA_017460025.1 Methanobrevibacter sp.
ATAGGTAGATTAAAATGAGTGATGCTATTGAAACGGCAAAGCTATATATTGAAGATGAAAACTACGAAGAGGCATTCAAGCTTGCTAAAAAAAGACACGGGAAAGATGATGTTGAGTCCTATTTGACGATTATTGACTTATTAATTGAAAAGGATTACTTGGTTGCTTTAGAAGAAAAAGGCCTGTATTATCAGTATTACGATGAAACTCATGATAATGGGGATTACGGTGAAAAATACTTTGACCAATACCTGGAAAAGCAGCCCCGCTCCATTAATGTTATCTGTGATAAGGCATTATCCAGATTCAATAAGAACAAGATTGATGAAGCACTTGAATATATGGATAAGGCAGAAGAGAAATATAAATCCTATTCACCGATTGAAAAACCACGTATTTCAAAAAAAGAAGTTATTATGGGTAAAATTGAACTTCTTATTCAGGCAAAAAGGTATGAGGATGCCATGAAAAGCTTAGATAAATATGAAAGTCAGTTTGGCGGAGATACAAAATCAGACTTATACAAAGGACAGATGCTTCAAAAGAATGGTAAAAACAATGAAGCTCTGGAATATCTGGACAAATCTCTTTTAAATGAAGATACATTAATCGCATTTAATGCAAAAGGTGATGCATTATATGAACTTCATGAATATAAGGAAGCATTAAAATACTTCAACAACTGCATTGACTATGAAAAGCAGGTTGACGATTTGGAAATGCTTACAAACTTCAATTATAAGGCAGCATTTTGCTGTGTAAAATTAGGAAATGAGGGTGAAGCAGTTAAATATTTAAATAAAACCATTAATCTGTTAAATGAACATGGGAGACTTCCTAAAGATTTGGAATCAATCTATCAGAAATGTTCCTTTGAAAAAGAAAGAATCATGAAAAGCGGAGAAGTAAAAGATCAGGAATTCAAAAAGACCCGATTCTTCTCAGCAAGAACATCAATTATACTGTTAATAATAATTCTTATTTTTTATGTAATATTAAAAATGATTGGTTATTAAGATGAGACTTGGAAAAACAAATTTAGAAGTTAACAAGAACGGATTCGGCGCTTTGCCTATCCAAAGAAGAGATATGAAAGATTCAGTCGAAATTCTGCATCATGCATATGAAAATGGCATTGATTTCTATGACACTGCCCATTTTTACACCGACAGCGAAGCCAAACTGGGCGAAGCATTTGAAGAGGTAAGGGAAAACATTTATCTTGCAAGCAAAGGTGCGGCCGAAGAAGTTGAGGAGTTCTGGAAACAATTAGAACAATCTTTAAAAAGCATGAAAACTGACTATCTGGATTTGTATCAATTCCACAACATTTCATTTTGTCCGAAAAGTGAAGATGACCTATATAAAGCAATGCTTGAAGCTAAAGAAGAAGGAATGATTAACCACATCGGTATTACAACACATAAAATTACAATAGCTCATGAGGCAATTGAATCAGGACTATATGAAACATTGCAATACCCATTTTCCTATTTGAGCGGCAAGGAAGAAATTGACATTGTTAACAAATGCAAGGAATATGATGTAGGATTCATTGCAATGAAAGCAATGGGCGGAGGACTTATTACAAATTCAAAAGCATCATATGCATACATTAACCAGTTTGACAATGTGCTTCCTATCTGGGGAATTCAGAAAATAGAAGAGCTTGATGAGTTTTTATCATATGATGAAAATACTGTTTTGGATGATGAACTGAAATCAGATATAGAAAACGACAAAAAGCAGTTAGGTGAGGATTTCTGCAGAGGATGCGGATACTGCATGCCATGTCCTGAAGACATCAACATTAGCCTATGTGCAAGAATGTCCCTTTGGATTAGAAGATTTCCGGCTGAACCTTATTTGACCGAAGAATATCAGGAAATGATGGATAATACACTTGACTGTATTGAATGCTACGCATGTGTGGATAACTGCCCATACGAACTGGAAATCCCACGTCTTCTTAAGGAAAACTATGAAGATTATCAGAATGTATTAAATGGAAAAACAGAAGTGTAATTATGAAGCAATGCATTGAAAACCCTGATGACGTTAAATGGGATGAATTCTGGGCTGAACAGTTAACGCAAAAAGAAGACCGTGGAAAAGATTGGGACAAAGCTGCAGTTTCATTTCACAAAAGAGCTAAAAAAGATGATTATCATGATTTATTGTTTTCAAAACTGATTTTGGATGAAAATGACAATGTGCTTGATTTGGGATGCGGTGAAGGATCAATCACACTACCTCTGGCCGAAAGGGTAAAAAGCGTCACGGGCGTTGACTCATCACCTAAAATGCTTGAACTTTTAAACGAAAGAGCTGAAAAAAAAGGGATTGGAAATGTCAGAACAATATTAAAGCCACTTGAAGAAATTACCTATGAGGAAGTGGGTCCACATGATGTCGTTTTGGCATCAAGGTCACTTAACGGAATCATTCCAATAAAAGAAACCTTAAAAACCATCGACAAAATAGCTAATAAATATGTTTTCATTACATTATTCGGCCCTGAAAACTGGAAAATTGAAGGAGATTTTAATGAATACATCGGACGTGAAAACAAGCATTTCCCAGGACATAACTACCTGTTCAACATATTATTCAACATGGGAATATATGCAAATGTTGAAAGACTGGACATTAAGGCATATAGAGAGTATGACAATATTGAAGAGGCAATGGACAACGGCAAATTTCGCCTGGATTTGTTGAATGATGAAGAAAAATATAAATTAAAAGAATATTTAGGAAATATTCTCACCAAAGATTCAAAAACCGGAAAATTATACAACAAAAAGGATAAGGCCGACTGGATATTAATTTGGTGGAAAAAAGATTAATTTTTATTTCATTTTCAGAAAGAATTGGAAAAATAAAATGAAAAGATACATTGAACCATATTGAAAATGTTTCAACAAATGTATGATACACATTCATTCTGTTAATGTAAACCCTGCAAAAAGTGAATGAAAAAAATATATGTTATTAAATATTAATGTTTAAATATGAATAAAGATAGAGTCATTGCATTGACAGATGGAATTGTTGCTATTGCAGCTACAATTATGGTGCTTGAACTGTCAGTTCCATCAGTTATAACTTTGGATGCATTAGTATCACAGATTCCAACACTGTATGCTTATATTATTAGTTTTGCATTGGTTTATTTGTCTTGGAGATCACATCACAATGCTTTTGAAAAAGCCAAAAATATTAACGGCAAAGTTTTCATCATAAATGGAATTTGGCTATTTTTCATTACTCTGGTTCCATTTGTAACAGGCCTGATAGGAAATGATCCGAACAGCTTGCTTTCAACATCCCTCTATATTATAGTTATTTCTCTATGGACACTCACTTTCCAATTTTTAGATAAAGCAATTGTTGACTGCAATCCAGGTGCTGAAAGAGATGAAGTCAGACATAATACGCAGAGAATTCTTCTTTTCGGAAGTTATATTGTAGGCTTTGCATTCTGTTTTATTA
>JAFUBV010000013.1 GCA_017460025.1 Methanobrevibacter sp.
AGTTTCCTACAAAATACTATTTCTTATCATGGTCCCATGGATTGTCATCAAACCAAGGTTCAATGCCCGTTTTTTCAAAAAATGCATCATCCCAGGTAGGATCATAGTCTGTCTGTTCCTCATAAGGGTCAAAACTATATGATGAATAGTTTGTTCTTCCAGAATAACTTGAATAAGATCTGTTTGTTTTTGAAGAATTATTTTCTGATGATCCAACACCAGAACAGAAAGCACCTACTAGAAGAAAAACTGCAATACCTACTATAAAACCCAACAGGTCAGAAAACCAATTGGAACTGTAATACAATGCACCAGTAATTAAACTAATCATATTTTATTTTGTGTATTAACTGTTATTAAAATATTTCTATTAAAGTATATTATATAACTGATTAGAACCATATATAAAAATATTATAAATAAAATTTAGGTGATATGGTGGAAAATTTTAGCGAATGGTTTCATGACATTTTAGAAGAAGCAAATATTACTGATTCAAGATATCCTATTAAAGGAATGGCAATTTGGATGCCTTATGGATTTAAAATAAGAAAATATATGCTTGAACAAATCAAAGAACTTTTAGATAAAGATCATGACGAAGTACTATTCCCATTGCTTGTTCCTGAAGCAGAACTTGCCAAAGAAGGAGAACACGTTAAAGGGTTTGAAGACGAGGTTTACTGGGTTACAAAAGGCGGAAGAAATGACTTGAATGAAAAATTAGCCTTAAGACCTACCAGTGAAACTGCAATCTATCCAATGTATGCATTATGGATAAGGTCACATATTGACTTGCCAATCAAATACTATCAGGTAGTTAACACATTCAGATATGAAACAAAACATACACGTCCATTGATTCGTGTCCGTGAAATCACTACCTTTAAAGAAGCACATACTGCTCATGCAACAAAAGAAGAATGTGACAAGCAAATTGAGGACTTTATTGAGATATATAAAGAATTCTTTAACAGATTTGGAATTCCTTACCTGATTTCCAAAAGACCTGTATGGGATACATTTCCTGGTGCTGACTATACCATGGCTTTTGATATAATCATGCCTGATGGAAAAACATTACAGGTTGGTACAATCCACAATTTAGGCCAGACATTTGCAAAAACATTTGATATTACCTTTGAAGACAAAGATGGCGAACACAAATATGTTTACCAGACATGTGCAGGAGTGTCTGACCGTGTTGTCGCATCAATCATTGGAATTCATGGTGATGAAAAAGGTCTGCGCCTTCCACCAGTGGTTTCACCTAATCAAGTCACAATAATTCCAATTTTATTTAAAAAAGGAAAAGAGGAAGTCATGGCAAAATGTCTGGAAATCAAAGAATCCCTGGAAAATGCAGGTCTGCGTGTAAATATCGATGACAGAGATATCAGACCAGGTAAAAAGTTCTATGACTGGGAATTGAAAGGAACTCCATTGAAACTTGAGCTCGGGCCAAGAGATCTGGAAAACAATATCACCATAGCTATGAGACGTGATGAAGGAGAAAAGATTGAACTTGCTTTAGATGATTCATTAGTCGATAACGTTAAGGAATTGCTTGACAAATCCTATGAAAACCTTAAGGAATCAGCATGGAAGTTCCAGGAAGAGCATGTTAAGTTCACTGAAGACATGGATGAAATTGCTGATTTGATTGAAGCGGGAAACGTTGTTGCCGTTAACTGGTGCGGTGATGAGGACTTCGGAAAAGAGATTGAAGAAAAAACAGGTTATGACGTTTTAGGAATTCATGAAGAAGCTGAAGACGGAGCTAAATGTATTGTTAGTGGAAAAGATGCTAAATATGTTGCATTAATTGCAAAAACTTATTAAGTGATTTAAATGGATGATATTTACGCAATAATACCTGTCAGCAAATTTAAAAATGCTAAAACCAGATTATCCCCTTTTTTATCTGAAGAAGAAAGGGAAAATCTCCTAAAAGCAATGCTTCATGATGTTACAGACACATTAAAAAAATATGTTGACAAGATATTCATCATCAGCAGAGATGAGGAAGTATTAAACTATGCCGAAAAGCTGAATCTGGATACTATTTTAGAGGATGAAAATTCCAATCTGAACAAGGCTTTAAAACAGGCTATGAAATACTGCAAGGGAAAAGCTAAAAAAATCATTATTGTTCCATCAGATGTGCCGTTGATTGGAAAAACCAATGTTCAGATGCTGATTGATGCATCCAAAAGTCTTGATTTTATCATCGTTCCATCAAAAGGGGGTGGAACAAACATGATAATCATGAAGCCAATGGCAATACACACCAGATTTGAAGGTTTCAGCTATAAGGAGCATGTGCAGGCCGCTGAGAGAAAAAAATTGAATCCTCAGGTACATGACTCATTTTTCATGGCATTGGATGTTAATACCGCCCAGGATTTAGGGGAAATAATGATTCACGGTGAAAAGACCCATACAAGAAAATACCTGAAAGAGCTGAAGGTAAATGTTGAGCCTTTCCGTGGAAATGAACGTTTAAAGGTCACCAGAGGTTAATTTATGGTAGTGATGTCAATTGCAGGTGTTGACCCGTCAGCCGGAGCAGGCGTTTTTGCGGACTTGAAAACATTTCAGGCATTAGGAGCTTATGGATGCGGAGTGGTTACTGCATTAACTGCACAAAATCCAAACAGATTCTTTTCAATAAGCCCAATTGCTACTGATTATATCGAAGAACAGATTGATGCCGTTTTGGATGCATATGACATTACATACATCAAAACGGGAATGTTATATTCCTCAGAAATTATCAAACTAATAGCAAAAAAGATAATAGAATATGATTTGAAGGCAGTGGTTGATCCAGTTATGGTTGCAACTTCGGGAGGAGATTTAACTAAAAACGATTTGGCCGATGCTTTAAATAAATATTTGCTTCCAAAAGCTATTTTAACCACACCGAACATATCTGAAGCTGAAAAATTAACTGATTTTAAAATAAGTACAAAAGATGATGCTATTAAAGCAAGCAAAAAGTTTCCATGTGATGTGCTGATTACCGGAGGACATCTGGATGGTATCAATACAATGAATTTTAACGGAGAAATCATAATTGAAAAACGGGAATTGCTAAAAAGCGATAATCTTCATGGGACAGGATGCAATCTGTCTTCAGCGATAGTTGCATATCTTGAAAATGGAAATGATTTAAAGACTTCCTGCTTAAAATCTTTTGATTATGTTTACGAAGCCATTAAAAATGGAGACTACGGTACATTAATAGCTAAAATTTAAAAAAAAGTAAAGAAAATAGCTTGAAAGCTATTCTTCCATATCTAATTTATCAACGATTGATTCCTGAAGAGTTAAAAACTCTGGGGATTCTCTTTTTCTTGGTCTTTCCAAATCAACATCAATGATTTCATGGATTTTTCCAGGGTTTTTGTCAAGAAGAACAATCTTGTCTGCAAGATATACTGCTTCATCAACATCGTGGGTTACAAAAACGATTGTATTTTCAAACCTTTTCCAAACACCTATTAGCTGTTCCTGAAGCTTGTGTCTATTTTGCATATCCAATGCAGAAAACGGCTCATCCATAAGCAAGATTGGTGAATGATTAAGCAAAGATCTAATAATTGCGACCCTTTGTTTCATACCACCGGAAAGTTCATGAGGATAGCTATCTTTAAAGTCGAGTAAACCGACACTTTGAAGATATCTTTCTGCAGCATGAATGTTTTCTTCTTTAGAACCACCTGAAATTTCAAGACCGAAGGTTACGTTTTGAAGAACTGTAAGCCATGGGAATAATGAGTATTGCTGAAAGATTACTGCCCTGTCACCGGACGGTTTTTCCACAACTTCACCATTGGCTATGACTTCACCGGAAGTAGGGTGATCAAGACCTGCAATCAAACGAAGAAGAGTTGTCTTACCGCAACCTGATGGTCCAAGCAAACACACTAATTCACCATCATCAATATTCAAGTTAATGTTTTCCAGAACAGATAAGTTCTTTCCTCTTCCATCAAAGGATTTGTTAATATTTTTAATTTCAATTGCCATTCAAAACACCTACCAGAAAATCCTTTTTTGTGCAAGTCCAAATACATAATCAAGGACCAATCCAATTAATCCTATAACCAACATACCAACTACAGTAGTACCTGTATCAAAGAGATTTGTAGCTGTTAAAATCATATATCCTAATCCACTGCTTGAACCAATCATTTCCGCTGAAATAGTACACATCAAAGCAATACCAACACCCCCCTTAAGTCCTGAAACGATATATGGAATGGTGGAAGGCAATATGAC
>JAFUBV010000135.1 GCA_017460025.1 Methanobrevibacter sp.
AATAAAAAAAGAGAGAAGAAACAGTAATTTCTTCTAAAATAAAAATATTAATATTCTTCATTCTGTTTGCGCCTATAACCAACAACCAACAAGAACAATGCAATCAAAATAAGTCCAATGCTTGGAATTATTAGGGTTGAATTATTCTTTAGAATATCCTTGACTATCTCATAAGCCTTAGATCCTTCAGATGAACTTGCTCCACTTTTACCCGCAGATGATGCGGAACTGGAATCAACACTGCTTTCAGACATACCTAATGCAGAATCGTCTCCATGAACGGAAGGACTATTATCTTCAGTATTGTTGGAGCGAACATGACCGTTATATGAATTGGTTGGTGAAGAACCTCCTTTAGTATTGGATGTCACATAACTGCTAAGCAAATCCTTTAAAGTGAAATCAGATTCGCCATCGGATTCACCGTCAGAATTGATGTTAGTGGAATTTGCCAATTTTCCGTTACCATCCCAATTCTCATACTCTCTTTTGACTTCATCAGAAGAAGAGGATGAGTTGCTTTTAGGATTCTGTGATGGAGTATATTTCTTATTGTTTCCATCATAGTCCTCATAATTTATGGATGGTTTCACATAACTTGGATCCATGTCTGCTTTATCAGGAACATCAGTGTTAAAACTAATATCCCCGTCAGGAACATCTGGAGTAAGAATATCTCCATCAGGAGTATTTGGACCGAAGATATCCCCGTCAGCATTGTCAGGAATCAGTGAACTTGAGCCATGGCTAGAGTCAGGATTGTCAGATTCATCATTTTTAGGCATCAACGGATTGTTGTTATATGACGGATTATTGCTTCCCGGATTTGTACCTGATCCGTCCACATTATTTGTAATGTTGTTAACATTGACGGGAATTTCCTCAACAAAATCCTCTCCACCATCCTGAGTATTATATTCATCAGCCAAATAATCCCAAATTGATTTAACTTTATTGTTATTATCATCAAAAGTGGAAGAAGCTTCATCAAATACCTTAAGTGAATTTCTGCCTACAGCATCATCATTAGAAGTATATAACGTATTTGAGTCAAAAGTTGAATCTTTGACCTCCAATGCCGCTACAGCATAGTAACCTTCACTGAATACAGTGTTGTTGAACACATTATAGGAATGGTCTCCATCAGTGGATTGGCGATAGCTTATACCGTAGAGATTATCGTCTTCGGATACTTCATCAATACTGTGCACCTCAATAATATTGTCACGAATCTCATCATTAGTGTCCTGCACTTCAATTCCTGACACCAATGCCCATTCATGAGTACCTGCAAGGCCTGTGACAGAGATTATATTTCTCAAAATTGTCAAATAGGTGGAACCTGCACTGTTTTGAGAGTAAATACCAATATTCGGACCGTTGGATATACTAGTAATCATATTGTCAGTGATACTGACATTATTTAAAGGACCGGTCAGCTGAATAGGATATGCAGTACCGTGAGCATATGTTCCTCCGGTGGTATTTACGGTGAAATCATTGTTGGAAATCGTCAGATTAGTCAGATAGCCATAAATATCCAGACCGTAAAGATAATTCTCAATATCTTTTGGAGTGACGAAATCCTCCATATACATGGTATTGTTCTCGATTACACAATTGCTTGACTTATCCAAGTAAAATGAATCCAATGTAGGATATGCGGCATAGCCTATTTCATTAACTGTAGTATGTATGTAATTATTGGTGAAATTAAGATAATTGCTATCATAAACACCAACGGTCAATGCCAAATCCTTATAGATGCTTGGAACACTCGGAGACAAACCCCATGAAATATTTCTCAAAGGAAGTGAACCATAAATAACATTATTATAAATTAAAGAGTTATCTGTTGAAAATAAAAAAACACCATAGTTATAAACGCTTTTATAGTCATTATGCCCTTCAAAGTAAATTAGGGAATTTGTAAGTTTGAAATTGTTAATCTTATTTTTGGATGTACCGTAAGCCTGAATACCATAGGCTTCAACATTGGATGGAACATAATACCATAAATTAAGATTATCGATTGTCGTATCATCACCGGAAACGCAAATTGCTGAATAATCATTATCCTTTAATGAAACATACATTTCCATTGAAACATTGATCAGTGAATTGCCCTGACCACCTACCGCAAAGGCAGTATCTATGAAATTTGCATCGGTACCTATAACGGTTACATTATTACCCATTACAGACAAAACGCCTAAATTTTCAAAATCGCCTTCAAACTGATATATCATATCATCATCGGCCAATTCACCATCAACAATGTAATCGTCATACGTTTCATTAGTAATAATGTGAATATTGTCCTCAAGCGATATTCCATCATAATTTACTATTTCTTCACTGACAACCGTCAAATTACCAGAAGCATCATGTGCTGATACATTTGCAATTGCCAAGAATAAAATCAATAAACCCAATAATATCTTTTTGATTTTTTCACCTCCCTTTGCAATGAGTTAGAAAATTATCTATACTAAAAGTAAAAGATGTGTTTATTTATGTAAAAAATAATTTATAAATTTAATGTAAAATTGAAAATAATTAAAGTAAAAAATAACATGATAAATTAATAAATAATTTATTCAAAAAATGGATATAAAAAATTTTAATATTAAAAAATTCAATATTATAAAGTAATTAATTATAATGAAGGTATTTTACAATGATTCCAAAAGTAATGATTGTATTAGGTAGTGGTTCCGATATGGCCATTGCTGAGAAAAGTATGGACATTTTTGAAAAATTGGAAATTCCCTATAGTTTAAAAATAGCTTCCGCCCACAGAACACCTGATCTTGTCCGTGAAATAGTAAGACAGGGTACAGATGCGGGAATTGAAGTTTTTATAGGAATTGCCGGGCTTGCAGCGCATTTGCCAGGCGCTATTGCGGCATATACTCCAAGACCTGTAATAGGAGTTCCTGTTGATGTAAAAACAAACGGTATTGATGCACTTGATTCATGTGTTCAAATGCCATATCCTTCCCCAATTGCAACCGTCGGGATTGACAGGGGAGACAACGGTGCAATATTGGCGGCTCAATTCATAGGAATTCATGATGAAGAAGTCCGCCAAAAAGTCATAAAGTTAAGAAAAGGATATGAAAAGAAAGTTTTTGACAGCAATAAGGCTATTGATGAACTTGAAGATAAAAAATACCTTGTAAAAGATTATTTGAATGTTGACAACATCAAAATTGATAAAGAAAACATTGAAAAAATTGATAATTCATTAATTAATAAGGATGCTGATGTATCAATTATCGTTGGAAGACATTCAGATTTAATAACCGCTAAAAAAGTAAGTGTCACACTTGACAGACTTAAAATTACATACAATATGAAAGTTGTATGTCCTATAAGATCAAACAGCAAATTCAAAAGTTATATAAAAGAAGTTGAAAACTCTAAAATATTTATTGGAATCAGCTCAAACTCATCACAGGTTACAGGTGCCTTAGTGGGCCTTACGGACAGACCTGTAATTGGTGTGCCATGCGAAAATGAGCAGGGAAATGATTATATGCTTACAACCGTTAACATGCCTCCGGGAGTGCCTGTGGCAACAGTTGGAATTAACAATGGACGTAATGCAGCAGTTCTAGCTGGTGAAATACTTTCAATTAAAGATACTAATATTATTGAACTTTTAACTAAATTAAAAGATAAAAAAATTAACCTGTAGGGATTAAAATGAAAATTGATAATGAAAATGTAATAGAAATCACTGAAGAGCTATCCTCTGAATTTGAAATAAGCCGTGTTTTAAGAGACTATCCAAAAGATACAGTTATAATCAAAAACGTTAAGGGATTTGACATGCCTGTTATTTCCGGTATCTGCAACACCCGTGAAAAAATTGCAAAATCAATTAACTGTGAAGTTTCTGAAATTACTGAAAAA
This sequence comes from Methanobrevibacter sp., assembly GCA_017460025.1. Classification (GTDB taxonomy): domain Archaea; phylum Methanobacteriota; class Methanobacteria; order Methanobacteriales; family Methanobacteriaceae; genus Methanocatella. Next base: position 3,922 of record JAFUBV010000135.1, read on the forward strand.
ATAATTGAAGCCAGCGACAATCCAATCAAAGTAGACAAATTCAGTGATTTCAGTGAATATGATAATTTAGAAGTTGATTTAGATAAAATTCCAATTTTAACCCATTATAAAAGAGATGGGGGCAAATATATCACTGCAGGAGTGGTATTTGCACGTGACCCTGAAAACGGAATTCAAAACGCATCAATTCACAGGATGATGGTGCTGGACAATAAAAGACTTGTTATCAGAATCGTTCCAAGAAACTTATACACATATTTCCAAAAGGCTCAAAAATTAGGCAAGGATTTGGACATTGCAATAGCTATTGGAATGGATCCTGCAATATTGCTTGCAAGTACCACATCAATTCCAATCGACTATAACGAAATGGAAGTTGCAAATGCATTTAAGGATGGTGAATTGACCTTAATCAAATGCGGTGAATTGGAAGTTCCTCAAGCAGACATCATCTTAGAAGGTAAGATTTCCGTTACTGAAACCGTAGCTGAAGGACCTTTCGTCGATTTGACTGACACTTATGACATCATTCGTGACCAGCCAGTTATTAACCTTGAAAAAATGCATATCAAAAAAGACAATCCTGCATATCATGCAATTGTCCCAGCAGGATTTGAACATAAATTGCTCCAGGGACTTCCTCAAGAGCCTAGAATATACAAATCCGTTAAAAATGCAGTTCCAACAGTTGAAAATGTAGTTTTAACCGAAGGAGGATGCTGCTGGTTGCATGCAGCTGTTTCAATCAATAAACAGACTGAAGGTGACGGTAAAAATGCAATCATGGCCGCATTATCCGCTCATCCGTCACTCAAGCATTGTGTTGTAGTGGACACTGACGTTAACGTGTTTGACGCTGAAGATGTCGAATATGCAATAGCTACACGTGTAAAAGGTGACAGAGACATTATGATTGTTCCTAATGTCCGTGGTTCATCACTTGATCCTGTCGCTGAAAGTGATGGTACTACAACAAAAATTGGTGTAGATGCTACAAAATCATTAAAAACATTAGAAAAATTCGAAAGAGTGAGTTTTGGAGAATAATATTGGGTTTAAGATATTAAACCCATTTAATTATTTACCCAAAATCTCTTCTTCAAGCTCCTTTTTAGAAAAATTACTAAGCCTAACAGCCTCATCAATACCCCAAGATCTCTTAATTTTTAAAGCCATATTAAATTCTCCCTGCTTCAAACCTTGCTTCAAACCTTGCTTCAAACCTTGCTTCAAACCTTGCTTCAAACCTTGCTTCAAACCTTGCTTCAAACCTTGCTTCAAACCTTGCTCAAATATTCCACTGTTCATTACTTTTTCATATATCTCATCTGCTGGCATATCCATAGTTAACACCTCAATTAATTTATTTCGTTCAGTTTCATCACTACTGGTAAATCACTAAAATAAACAGAGAATATTTTTCTATTAAATTATTTACCCAAAATCTCTTCTTCAAGCTCCTTTTTAGAAAAATTACTAAGCCTAACAGCCTCATCAATACCCCAAGATCTCTTAATTTTTAAAGCCATATTAAATTCTCCCTGCTCTAAACCTTGTTCCAAACCTTGCTCTAAACCTTGCTCTAAACCTTGTTCCAAACCTTGCTCAAATATTCCACTGTTCATTACTTTTTCATATATCTCATCTGCTGGCATATCCATAGTTAACACCTCAATTAAGTTTTTTTGTTCTGTTTCATCACTGACATACTGATGAATAGCTGAAATCAATGGCAAATAATATTTCTCATCATCAAATAGCTTTTTATCTTTTATTTCTTCAATCAAATTGCAAACATCCCTTACTTTATTTAATCGAAATTTTTTGCTAGTCATAAATGGCAATAGTACTAAAAATTGGATTTCTCTTAGTGACAGTTTTAATTTATTATTAATTTTATTTTTAATAGTTAAATACTTTACTTCATCATAATAATCAGTCAAATATTCTATTATTGGCTTTAACAGAGATGTTTCAGTTTCATCATAGATATATACCTCTGATTTTATGTGATATGTACAGATAATTACTGTAACAACTGGTTTTCCTGATTGACATTGTAGATGAACCTTATAATCCATATATTTCTTTAAATGTTCTTTTTTAAGTTTTTGTCTTGAAATTCAAAATTCAACAGTATTCCTTCACGTGTTTCAAATACTAAATCTGCAAATATATTGTTTCCTTTAAATGTGTTCAATTCATTTCTGTATAGTCTTATTACATGATAATTCAATCCAAAAAAATCAACAAATAGTTGTCCAAAAAGTATTGCTGATACTTTGAAAAACTTATCGATATTTTGATGTTGCATATTTAACCTCCAAATTTGATTAATACAAAATATTAGAAAATTAATACTTAAAAATTGTGGAAGTGCGACTGTGTGATTTTTTAAAAAAGGTATATTCTTTTTGAAAATTTGAATATTTTTAAATCATGAAATCAAATATTTCCCAAATAAACATGTTTTATTCCCTTTTTTATGGCAATGTCACGAGCCTTATAAAGTATTTCCTTATTTGTAGGTTCTATATCTCTCATTTTATAATATGGAAATGCCCGTGAAAAGTGTAGCGGAACATCGACCGACAGTTCATCAGCAACGAAATCGCAAAGCTCTTCAATTTCTTCAGTTGAATCGTTATAGTCATTAATGATAAGGTTGGTGACTTCCAGATGCTTGCCTTCCATATATATTCTTTTTAAATTATCCAAAACGATATCCAAATCTGCACCACAGACTTTTTTATAAAAATCCTGAGACATGGATTTCAAGTCTATATTGAATGCATCGACAAAGGTCAAAATTTCTTCAATTGACTGGGAAGACATGTAGCCGTTGCTGACATAAATCACTTTGAGATTTTTTGACTTTGCAAGTAAAGAAGTTTTTTTGTTGAAGGGTAAGTGTATCGTAGGTTCATTATAGGTCCAAGCAATTGACTTACAATTAAACTTAAGTGCATTTTCAACAATCGTTTCTGGCAATATTTTAATGCCTTCACCAAATTTTTCATATTCATGTGAGATGATATAGTTCTGGCAGTGCAAACATGTCATGTTACACCCAAAACCTCCAATTGAATATGTAAATGTGCCCGGCATGAAGTGATTTAAAGGCTTTTTTTCAACAGGATCTGGACTTAAAGAAGACACAATACCATAACTTAAATCAAAAAGCTCTCCATTGACGTTTTTATGCTGTCTGCAAACTCCAACGTTGCCGTCATTAATCTTGCAATAATTGGCGCAGATTTCACATCTGACCTTTTGCGTTTTGGAACTTTTTTTATATAAGTTTTGACTAACTAACATAGTGATTGTATCCCCTGTTTTCTATTTCTCTAACTTCACCATTAATCAAGGTGATTTCAACTTTATCGGAAGTGTTCACCTCACCAATGACCTTATAATCAATATTCAAATCATTATCCCTATTTATTGTGAAAAGCAATTCGAAATCTTCACCGACATGCAAAAGCAAATCCAAATAATCAAGACCCAAATCATTGGACAATTTCTTATATTCATCAGATATTCCCAATTTTTCCTCATAAATCATGAAACCTAAAGAATCCTGCTTCATTTCATATAGCTCAGATGCAAGACCGTCGGTAATGTCCGTTGCTGATGTTGCACCGGCATCTTTAATGATTTTTCCTTCATTTATGCATGCACAGGGTTCTAAAGACCTCTTTGTATAAATATTTTCTCCCTTTAAATTAAAGCCTAAAGCGGCAAGACCAACATCACCAGTCAAGCAGACCAAATCGCCGTTTTTTGCAGTGTTTTTCATCATAGGATTGTCACATAATCCTAAAGCCGTGCCTGAAATGATAATTTCTGATGCCTCATTTGTATCTCCTCCGATCAAAGGGATATTGTAATGTTTGCAGGCTTCAATAACTCCGTCGATTATCTGTTTAAAATCATTGACGTGTAAAGTTTTGGGAAGAGCTATTGATAATAAAAAACCTAACGGATCTGCTCCCATAGCTGCAAGGTCACTTACATTAACTGTCACTGCCTTAAAACCCATCTGAAAATAGGACATTTCCTGGGGAAAATGTTTTGATGCGATTAACATGTCACATGTAGAAATAAGATTGGTGTCATTAAATTCTGTAATAGCTGTATCATCGGCAATAATACTCTCTGATTGAGATAAAATAT